>JAXDZY010000101.1:0-56597 GCA_034086685.1 Lachnospiraceae bacterium | reverse complement strand
GAAGAGGAAGCGGTGCGTTTATTACTGCGGAATATGAGAAAAAATATGGAAGAGGGGTAGAAGTGATGTAAAAGGAAAAACATGCCAGGCAGCAATGTGAACTGGCGAACTGTCATCAAGTTTATATAGCATTTTCACCGTGGGGCGCACTCGGTGTCAGGCACGAGAAACTGGGAATAAAAAGAAGAAAAGCAAAATGAAAGTTTGCTAAAAATTTCATAAAGTCCACAGAGGTATATCCTTTGCGGGCTTTATGTGTTTTTATACGAGAAATACAGGTTTGTTGTATACATTAAACAGGTAGTATCACTGTGAACCAAGCAGCAGAGATAAAAAGAATAGAAGTTACTGATGAACTGATTAATTTGGATCAGCCTCTTTCACGACTTTGGATTAATGGATGATCAGGATGTGTTCCTAATTTACTATGAAAACAATTGAAAGATTGACCCATTGGAGGATGAACTGTTCCTCTGATGGGTCTTTATAATTCTGCTAAAAACAGAATTTTGCTAATCTATCCATATTCTATTGACTTTTCCAATCAACTGAACTACAATAAATGAGTTGAAATGATACTGATAAATACATAAACAGAAAATAAAATTCTGTTAAAAACAGAATTATGGAGCGATTAGAAATGAAAAAACTGTCTATTGATAAACTCGTGGAGACGATTCACACTCTCCGGAAAGAAAAAGGACTTACCCAAGCACAGCTTGCGGATGCTACAGGGATTAACCGGGCTATGATCGGTCGTATTGAAAACAAGGATTATGTGCCGACAGTGGAACAGATGCAGGTTCTGGGTGAAGTGCTTGGTTTTGAAGTTGTTGATATGTTTGTGGATGATGCTGATGCAGAATCCGGTGCTGCCGATGTGGAAGAGGAGAAAGCAGATATTCACACAACTGTAGAGAAACGTTACAACATTGCTGTTGCCGGTACTGGATATGTAGGCTTATCTCTCGCTACATTATTAGCACAGCACAACCATGTGGTTGCTGTGGATATTGTTCCGGAGAAGGTTGATATGATCAATAAGCATATCTCTCCGATTCAGGATGATTATATTGAAAAGTATCTGGCAGAGAAAGAGCTGGATTTGACTGCAACTCTGGATGGTGAAACTGCATATAAGAATGCTGATTTTGTTATCATTGCTGCTCCTACTAACTACGACAGCAAGAAGAACTTCTTCGATACTTCTGCGGTGGAGGCTGTCATCGAACTGGTATTAAAGACGAATCCGGATGCGATGATGATTATCAAGTCCACGATTCCGGTTGGCTATACCGCATCGGCAAGAGAAAAGTATAAAACAAAAAATATCATCTTCAGCCCGGAATTCCTTCGTGAATCAAAGGCTCTGTATGACAACCTGTATCCCAGCCGGATCATTGTATCCTGTGACGAGGAATCTGCAGAAGCTGCACATACATTTGCAGCTCTTCTCCAGCAGGGTGCCATTAAGGAGAATATTGACACGCTGTTCATGGGCTTTACCGAGGCGGAGGCAGTGAAGCTCTTTGCCAATACTTACCTTGCTCTTCGTGTATCCTACTTCAATGAATTGGACACCTACGCAGAAAGCAAGGGGCTGAATACGGCTGAAATCATCAATGGTGTTTGTCTGGATCCTCGTATCGGTACACACTACAATAATCCTTCTTTTGGATATGGCGGATACTGCCTGCCAAAAGATACCAAGCAGCTCCTTGCCAATTTCCAGGATGTGCCGGAGAATCTGATCCAGGCTATTGTAGAATCCAACCGTACCCGTAAGGATTTCATTGCGGACCGTGTGCTTGAGATTGCAGGAGCCTATGAAGCAAACAGTACCTGGGACATGGCAAAAGAAAAGGAAGTTGTCATTGGTGTGTACCGTCTGACTATGAAGAGCAATTCTGATAATTTCCGCCAGAGTTCCATCCAGGGAGTCATGAAGAGAATCAAGGCGAAGGGCGCAACTGTTGTGATTTATGAACCGACCCTTCCGGCGGGCTCCACGTTCTTTGGCAGCCGTGTTATCGGAGATATCAATGAGTTTAAGGCTGTTTCACAGGCTATTATTGCAAATCGCTATGATGCCTGTCTGGATGATGTGAACGATAAGGTGTACACACGTGATGTGTTCAGAAGAGACTGAGGGAGGGGGAACATCAGATGCAGAAAATAGACTTAACAGGAAAAACAATACTGGTCACTGGTGCTGCCGGTTTTATTGGAAATAATCTGGTTCTGGAACTGCTCCGTACCGTGGAGCCGATTCATGTTGTCGGTGTTGATATCATGTCCGATTACAATCCGGTTGAAATGAAAGAATGGAGACTGGAGCAGATTAAAAAGGAATCGGAAAATCATCCGTCTTCCACATGGACTTTTATGAAAGGAGACATCGCTGATTCTTATTTGATTCAGGATATATTTCGGACTTACAGGCCGGCTGTTGTAGTGAATCTGGCAGCACAGGCAGGTGTGCGGTATTCCATCACCAATCCGGATACCTATATTCAGTCGAATCTGATTGGCTTCTATAACATTCTGGAAGCTTGCCGCCATTCTTATGATGAAGGAGCATCCGGGGTGGAACATCTGGTCTATGCAAGCTCTTCAAGCGTCTATGGAAGCAACAAAAAGGTTCCTTACAGCACGGAGGACAAGGTAGATAATCCGGTATCACTCTATGCTGCTACCAAGAAATCCAATGAATTGATGGCACATGCATATTCCAAGCTGTACAATATCCCTTCTACAGGACTGCGTTTTTTCACTGTTTATGGCCCTGCAGGACGCACGGACATGGCCTACTTTGGTTTCACCAATAAGCTGATGAAAGGTGAGAAGATTCAGATCTTTAACTATGGTAACTGCAAACGGGATTTCACTTACGTGGATGATATCGTAGAGGGTGTGAAGCGTGTGATGCAGGGGGCTCCGGAGAAGAAGAACGGAGAGGACGGTCTGCCGATTCCCCCTTACGCCGTGTATAACATCGGTAATAATAATCCGGAAAACCTGCTGGATTTCGTTCAGATTCTGCAGGAGGAACTGATCCGTGCCGAGGTGCTTCCGGCAGATTATGATTTTGATGCACATAAAGAACTGGTACCCATGCAGCCTGGTGATGTGCCGGTAACTTTCGCAGATACCAGTGCACTGGAACGTGACTATGGTTTCAAACCAGGTACAAGTCTGAGGGACGGCTTGAGAAGGTTCGCCGAGTGGTATAAGGAATTTTATATGGTGCCAGACCCCGGTAAAAAAGAATAAACAATATTAACATGTGATAAACAAAATCACGTCCAATCACCTTCAGTTCCCCTCCGTATTCGGTACAGGTATCTTCCAGGTTGATGATATATTCCTCAATTTCCCGGGGCAGGCCCTGCAGCATTTCATCCCGGATTCCCGGCTGACGCGCAGTCCGTTTATAAGGTCGGACTGTGATCTTTTTCTGTTCCGTTAGGAGTTCTTTTGCCGGTTCCGGCATGCTTTCAAACAGGCTCATCTGCCCTCTGCACTAGCCGGTGACTTCATTGAACAGTATGTCAGAATTCCTACGACCTGACTTCGAAGGGAATCATCGACAGTCCGGGTCTGCTGGATGTGGACTACAATCAGGTGAGCGATTACGGTCATTTCGAGAAAGATGGGCTGCCGTGGGAGAAATAATGATCCTCCTTGGGAGCAGAAACAGAAGTAGCTCCGTAAGGAGTAACTGAAAGCGGACATACGAGGGCCGAGGTGGTGAAATACCCACCCGGCTTTTCTTGTGTCCGGGAAGGAGAGATTCAAATGCCCTGCAGACCGAAAGTACCCTGCAAACAGCCCGGATGAGGAACATTGTATCGCTTCTCTGGAATATAACATTGGCCGTATGTATATGCTACATACGTGGCGCAATCTGCGGTCGCCTGGTGCTGGACATCGGCCGGGGTAAATTTAATCTGTTCCTTTGGAATTAATAATCACCGTGTAGTGTTTGGTGACATGTTTCACGATGGAATTCGCTGACACTCCTTCATTGAGGATCATGTATTTCCAACTTTTTAGTTCCCTCTGTGAGCAGACAATGGTGCTCACTGATACTTCGCTCCGCCTTTCCATGATGTCACGCTGTTTCAGGGCAACCATATCTTACAGAAAAGTCTCACAGTGATAATACCCTACTCTGTAGTTTGTGCATGTTTTGATGCCGATCGCTTTTGCCAGATAGGATTTTCCACTATCTGGTGGGCCCAGGATGCACGAATTCTGTCCTTGCTTCAATAAAGTCAAGGGAAGACAGGGCAGGAATATACCTGTTGGAATATATCCCCTGTTTTTGGAATCCCTGCACTGGTTTATTTCCTGGAGACATCGATTCATTCTCAGTAAACGGATAAAACTATTCTAAATTACCTAATAACTTGGTTATGTTATCTTTGAAAACATTTTTATCATATGCTGTGTTTGAATAAAATACTTTTATAATCTGCATGAGTAAAATAATGTCATCATTAAAAAGACTTTCTTCGGAATTAGCTTTGTGCTTCCGGGGATTTCTATCATATAGCCTTTTTACAAAACAAAACAATAATTGTTCTTTTTCCGCAAATCCTTTATTATTAATTATTTTTTTACAATTTCTGTAACTTTTTGAGTCTGATGCCGTCTTTTCTTCTTTCATTATACATTCTTCGATATAATCCAGCAAATACTGCTTAACTCTGTATCTTGAACTGCTGCTGATTTTTGCCTTATTGATTATCCGGTCGTCATCATACGATTCCTTAATTTTCACCCCCCATGAAGTAAACTTTTTGTAGAAGAAAGGATGAACAACATTAATAAGAAAATTTTTCGTATTTTTGACATCAACAGTAATCACTTCCATGTTGGGCATAATATTTATTGAAGGACATCCTATTTCCCTAAAACGGTAAATGTGGAAGTTTTTCTCGCTTAATCGACGATTGACTTCATTATCGCGTTTTAAAGAAGAACTTCGGGAATGATAATAAACACCATCGTAAAAAACGGCAATTTTACTGTTTTTGTGTCTGACAATTGAATTAGTACATCAATCTCAACATCACAAAATTGTTTATTTCGATTTAGTACATTTGCATTGCCCAATTGATACAGCAAATATTGGTAAATAATCTGTTCCCATATTGAAGTTCCTTTATTTGGACCGAACATTATATGCAATTCATTTAATTGTTCAAGCTGGTTTTCGTTGAATGATTGTCTGTGCTTTCTGCTTTTTAGAAGAATTGCAAGTTTTTTTTCATTTTCATCACTCACTGGCTGTCCCCGGACTGAGCAGTGGATCTGAAACAGCTCGGTATCGATAATTATTGGAGCATAAATTAAAACAGAAATTGGGTCTCTGCGCCTGATGCGTTTGCGATTGTCGGGGTCCATCAATTGAAAAACAACAGGAAATTCGTGAAGAGCAAAGAGTAAGCCGGAAATACTGGCAGATTGAATTACAAGCGTGTGATGCAGACAGAATTACTTTCTATTTAAGACAGAATTACTTTCTATTTATAATAGGAAATAACTCTGCTCTGCTGTTGGATAAAGCAGATAATAAGTCAATATAGTATTATAAATATCACAAGATATTCTATTACATTCGAATGATAATGTGGTTATACTGATACCGTTATTTATTCTGAACAAGGAGAGGAAATGAGGTATTGGATATATATCAGCTGTTTACTACTTATACCGGAACATGGACAGGGCGGGATTTTGTCTGCTTTTTCATGATTTTTGCTGTGGTTTGTACTGTGTCATATGATTTGCTGCGTCAGGGGAGAATTGTCTGGTCACAGGCTGTGGCAGGATTGCTGATGACAGTATTTCTGGCAATCGTATTTGGTTCTACTGTATTTACACGAATACCGGATGGAGTGCATCGTTACAATCTGGAGGTTTTCTGGTCCTGGAGAGCTGTGTTTGCCGGTGACCGGGAGATAGCGAAAGAGAGTATTCTGAATATTTTTCTTCTGATGCCGGCGGGGGTGCTGCTGCCATTTATGTGGAACAGAAAGCTGTCATGGTTACATGGACTATTGGCAGGTGCTGCTGTATCTGCAATAATTGAGACTTGCCAGCTGGTATTCTGCAGAGGATTATTTGAATGGGACGACATGATTCACAATGGAATCGGATGCATGGTTGGCTGTGTGGCAGGCAGCGTGTTAATGGGGTCAGACCCCATTAAAAAAGAATAAACAATCTTAATATTATCGGCGATGAAAAGAATGAAGAAATAACAGTATATTTGGTTTTTCTATGAATGAATGAAAAAGTCAAGATAGTTACATGTTTTTTCAATATTCTCAGTTGTATCCGGTTCTGTGTATGGATTAGAATGATAGGAATATGATATACGATTATCATAAGTTTGCAAATTAATGTCGAATGAGGAGATTCAACAGTGGGAAAATATTTTGGCACTGATGGCTTCCGCGGCGAGGCCAATGAAGGCTTGACTGCGGAACATGCTTATAAGATAGGCCGTTTTCTGGGGTGGTATTATGGTGAGAGGAAACGCTGCTCGGGTTCCGGGGAGCCTGCGAAGGTTGTGATAGGAAAGGATACCCGTCGTTCTTCTTACATGTTTGAGTATAATCTGGTGGGAGGGCTGGTGGCTTCCGGAGCGGATGCCTATATGCTTCATGTTACCACCACACCCAGTGTAGCCTATATTGCCCGTGTGGATGATTTTGATTGCTGTATTATGATTTCAGCCAGCCATAATCCTTATTATGATAATGGAATTAAACTGATCAACAGTAATGGCGAGAAGATGGATGAAGAAACAATTGGTTACATTGAAAATTATCTGGACGGTTCTGTAGAGCTATTTGGCAGTACCTGGACAGAGCTTCCTTATGCTCATAAGGATAAGATCGGACGTACCGTGGATTATGTATCGGGTCGCAACCGTTATGTTGGATATCTGATTTCTCTTGGAATACATTCATTCAAAGGGAAGAAAATTGCGTTGGATTGTGCCAATGGTTCTTCCTGGAATGTGGCTAAGGCCGTGTTTGAAGCTCTGGGTGCGAAAACGCTGGTGATCAATGCACAACCGGATGGTTTCAATATTAATAAAGATGCTGGTTCGACTTGCATGGAAGGCCTGCAGAAATTTGTGGTGGAACATGGATGCGATGCGGGTTTTGCTTATGATGGTGATGCAGACCGCTGCCTGTGTGTGGATGAACTGGGAAATGTTATTTCCGGGGACCATATCCTGTATATTTACGGGAAATATATGAAAGAACGCGGAAAACTGGCCAATAATACGGTAGTTACTACTGTGATGAGCAATTTTGGTCTGTATAAAGCATTTGATGAGGCCGGAATTGATTATGTGAAAACGGCAGTTGGTGATAAATATGTTTATGAATATATGATGAAAACCGGATGCCGCCTGGGAGGTGAGCAGTCGGGTCATATTATTTTCAGTAAATATGCCAGCACAGGAGATGGCATTCTTACCAGTTTGAAGATGATGGAAGTATTGTGTGCAAAAAAGTGCAGAATGAGCGATCTGTCAAAGGGGCTGGTGATTTATCCTCAGGTGCTGGTGAATGTAAAGGTGAAAGATAAGTCTGCTGCTCAAAATGATCCTCAGGTTCAGGCTGCAGTCCGGGCTGTGGCGGATGAGCTGGGTGGCAGCGGCCGGATTCTGGTTCGTGAGTCCGGAACAGAGCCGCTGATTCGGGTTATGGCAGAGGCTGAATCTGAAAAGGTGTGTCAGAAATGTGTAGATGAAATTGTATCTGTGATCAGAGCACAGGGACATACACTGTAGACTGGAAACAAATAGAAGGGAGAAATTATTATGTGTGGAATAGTTGGTTTTACAGGTCACCATCAGGCAGCACCGATTTTGCTGGATGGTTTGTCCAGGCTGGAATATCGTGGTTATGATTCTGCCGGAATTGCTGTCCGCGACGGAGAAAAGTCTGTGGAAGTGGTTAAGGCCACCGGGAAGCTCAGAAATCTGGCTGAGAAAACAGATAATGGAGAAGCGGTGGAAGGTACATGCGGGATTGGCCACACCCGCTGGGCTACTCATGGGGTTCCCAGTCAGGTCAATGCTCATCCTCATCTGAGCGGCGAAAGCACCGGATCCGGATGTGAAACAGTTGAGTCCAATGTGGTTGGCGTACATAACGGTATTATAGAAAATTATCAGGAACTAAAAGAAAAGCTCCTGAAACACGGATATACCTTTTACAGTCAGACAGATACGGAAGTGGCTGTTAAACTGGTGGATTACTATTATAAAAAATACAATATGGGACCGGTTGATGCCATTACCAAAACAATGGTGCGCGTCCGTGGCTCTTATGCTCTGGAAATCATGTTCAGAGATTATCCGGGAGAGATTTTTGTTGCCAGAAAAGACAGCCCTATGATTATCGGCGTGGCAGATGGAGAAACCTATGTGGCTTCTGATGTGCCTGCCATTCTCAATTATACAAGAAATGTTTATTATATCGGCAATCATGAGCTGGCCAGACTTTCTGCCGGGAAAGCGGTATTTTATAATCTGGACGGTGATGAGATTGAAAAAGAACTGACAGAAATCACATTTTCTGCGGAAGCAGCTGAAAAAGGCGGTTATGAACATTTCATGATGAAAGAGATTCATGAGCAGCCGAAAGCAATTCAGGATACCATTAATTCTGTTGTTAAGGACGGAACAATTGATCTGAGTTCAATGGGACTTACCGATGAAGAGATAGGCAGTATTTCCCAGATCTGTATTGTAGCCTGTGGTTCTGCATGGCATGTGGGAATGGTGGCGCAGTATGTGATTGAGGATCTGGCAAAAATTCCCGTACGTGTGGAGCTTGCATCGGAATTCCGTTACAGAAAGCCTTTGCTGGATAAAAACGGACTTGTGATTGTTATTTCCCAGTCCGGAGAGACGGCAGACAGCCTGGCAGCTCTCCGTGAGGCAAAGAGCAGGGGAGTACGGACTCTGGCTGTTGTGAATGTGGTAGGGTCTTCCATCGCCAGGGAAGCAGATTATGTGTTCTATACACTGGCAGGTCCGGAGATAGCGGTTGCTACCACAAAAGCATATTCCACGCAGCTGATTGCATGCTACATACTTGCTATGAAATTTGCCTGTGTGAAAGGCGAACTGGATAACAAAAGGCTTGCATCCATGATTGATGAGCTGGAGACGATCCCTTCAAAAATAAGCAGGATTATCGAAGACAAGGAACGGATTCAGTGGTTTGCAGCTAAATTCGCCAATGCTCATGATGTATTTTTTGTAGGAAGAGGTATTGATTACGCAATCAGTCTGGAAGGCAGCCTGAAAATGAAAGAAGTCTCCTATATTCATTCGGAGGCGTATGCGGCAGGTGAACTGAAGCACGGAACCATCAGCCTGATTGAAAACGGAACCCTGGTAATCGGCGTTCTGACTCAGAGCGATCTGTATGAAAAGACCATCAGCAATATGGTTGAATGCAAAAGCCGTGGTGCATATTTGATGGGACTTACATCTTATGGCCATTATGAGCTGGAAGACACAGCCGATTTCACAGTCTACATCCCCAGAATCGACGAACACTTTGCAGCATCACTGGCGGTAATACCCCTGCAGCTGATGGGATATTATCTCAGTATAGCCCGCGGGCTGGATGTGGACAAACCCAGAAACCTGGCCAAAAGCGTAACTGTAGAATAAAGGTGACAGACCCCGGTAAAAATAAATAAACAATCTTAACATGTTATAAACAAACTGATAAGAAAACGAAAGTGTTACCGACCGGCTAATCTGTTGCCGAAAAAGAAAACATAAAGCAAGAAAGTAGTGCAAAAAAAAGAAGTGAGATCAGAATACACAGGACAAGGCAGAGGACGCAGGCGAGCTAAACACCCGGCAAGGACGATAACGCAGTTATGTGTATTCTGCTCCACTGAACTTTTGCAGCAGTTTCTTGTCTGGCTATAATATATGATGAAGGAAAATTTTAAATGGATGAATTAACAAAATTGTGTGATGAATTGGATGAATGTTCAAATGAATTATGTTATATATGTTATAAAAATGAAATGAAATAATTTGTACAAAATCGATATTGAAACAATATATTGGACAAAATTATAACCTATTATTGAAATTAAAAGCGCAAATTAAATATAAAGATTCTTTTGATTCAGATATTAATATTCTCTCTTTTCTTTTATCGGCAGCATCATTTTTGATAGCAACGGTATCTGTATTTGCTTCGATAATAAGTTGTGCACCGGAAAGTATAAATTGTGAAGTGTTATTTAAAGCAATAGTAACTCTAACTGTAAGAATTTGTCCTATACTATTTTTGGTTATATTTTCGGTACTGGTAGCAAACTGTCTTACTGCTAAGAAAAATGGGAATAGAAAAAGAGGGAGAAGATATATTGAAATTGTTTTGGATGAAATGGAAAAAGATTTAAAGGGTTAAAAGGGGTTTAAAAGTACCAGACCTCGAAGGCCCTGATAGAAAAACATCAATTGGAAATAGCAGCTGATAGCTTTGCAGAGAAAATTCCGGTAAGGGTGTGCTGCATAGTTTTTTCGATGGGAATTTACAATTTGTGAAAGCAAAACATCACCAATAGATGACTCCGCAGGAGATTATTTATTGACATCTGGCCGGATAGTTAATTGTAATTTTACTTGGAAAGAGAAATGGTGATAGAGAGAAGATTGTATCAATTAACAAGAGGAGTCGTTATGGAAAATAGTGGAAACAAAAATACTCAGCAACAGAAAATATTGCTTTTTGACAATATCGCGGGTTATGCGTGCCTTGCCCTGGTGCCAGGCCCCGGTAAAAAAATATAAATATTCTTAAGCATGTATTAGTCCCAAATTAAAAAAATATAAAATCAGGTCTATATATTGTGAAATATTATCATAAATGATATAATCCAGAGAATCAAAGTTGCTTGAACAGTAAAAATGACTGATAGAAAAGGAATCGAGAATGAAAGCTAATATGGAAGCGTGCATAGCAGAAAGGGAAGCAAGGAAGAAGCGGCTGGCAGCATACGCAGAGAGAATTCAGGAGAGGGTGCTGCAGGATTCTTCGGAGATTATTAAGCAGCTTGTGGAGGAACGGCGCCGCCGGCATATGACTCAGCAGGAGATTGCGGAGATTACCGGAATTCTGCCATCGAATCTGGCGCGTTTTGAGAGTGGGACCAGAGTGCCTACTTTGATTGTTCTTGAAAAATATGCCAGCGCATTAGGTAAGCATATAGAGATAAAGATATGTGATGACTAGATAGATAAGAAAGACAACAGGGTGCAGAAACCCCTGCCATTTATAGTACTATCATTAATGATAATATTATAAATAATAAAAGAAAGAAGGGTAAAATATCGCAAGAAAACCAAGAATCTGGTTTCCGGGAGCAACGTATCATTTGATGAACCGCGGGATAAGGAGAATGGATATTTTTTCAGATAATATGGATCGACAGGTTTTTTTGGAACTGTTGAAAATATCACTGCATAGACACGGGTGTATATTGCATGCATATTGTTTGATGACTAACCATATTCATCTCTTATTGGAAACCAGTGATGTGAAAGTGGGAAAATTCATGCAATATGTGACATGCTGTTATTCCATGTATTTCAATGAAAAGTACAGGTATCATGGGCATCTGTTTGAGGGGAGATATAAATCCTGCCTTGTAAAAGATGACAGATATTTTCTGCAGACGAGCCGCTATATTCATTTAAATCCGGTCAAAGCAAAAATAACAGAATATCCGGAGAATTATGTGTGGAGCAGTTATCGGACAATGATTGGGATATCAGATGATAAGATCACAGATACAATCAGAACACTGTCATATTTTCCAGTGAACAATGTATTGGGGTACCGGGCGTTTGTGGAAGATACAGGGAATAACTATATGGTACAGGAACGGGAAATCGGAAAGAGAATGGATGATTTATAAGGTGTCAGACCCCATTAAAAAAGAATAAACAATCTTAACAGGTAACTCTTGCAATATGGAAAACAATATGCTAATGTCTGATTGCAGGAAACGAAGCTGTCGGAATAGAGAGGGGAGGTGAGAGCCATGACTAAAACAGAATATCATATAGCATCTTCAGAAAGCCTGAACATGCAGGGGGATCCAGGTGTTTCGCTCACCATTGCCCTCGTTGCTGATCTTCATGAACGCAATCCGGAAACGGTGCTGGAAATTCTGGAAGATGCAAAACCGGATGTTATTGCTGTGGCAGGGGACACACTGGAACGGTATGAGCATGGGGATAACCTCGACAGGGGTGACAGAAGTATGATTTCCCGGCTGATCTGCACAGGAATACATGTGGCAGATAAGCTGGCTGGAGCCCGGCATCGGGAGAAGCAGGACGTGAAAACTGAATATGCGTATCGGTTTTTCCGTGAAGCAGGCAGGATTGCTCCTGTGGTCATGAGTCTTGGAAACCATGAGCTGTATCTGACAGAGCAGGATAAAAAGGTTTTATCCGATGCAGGAGTAAAACTGCTGGATAATGAATGTGTAAAAATCAGAGATGTGTTATTTGGAGGAATACCCAGCAGGCAGGTGACAGGGGGATTTGATGAGGAATTTCTGGAGAGGTTTTCTTCCGCCCCACAGTATAAGGTCCTTCTCTGTCATCACCCCGAGTATTATGATTATCTGTGCGGGTTTAACATTGATCTTGTCCTTTCCGGTCATTGCCACGGAGGGCAGATTCGAGTACGTGGGCGCGGAATTTTCGCTCCGGGACAGGGACTTTTTCCGAAATATCACCACGGTGTGTATGACAGACTGGTCGTCTCTGCCGGATGTTCTAATACAGCTTCTATTCCGCGTTGGGGGAATGAAACTGAGGTTGTAATCGTAAGGTGTCAGACCCCGGAAAAAAAGAATAAACAATCTTAACAGGAAATAAACAATTTTGAGTTAGATTAACATGGAAAATAAAATAGGAAGACCCTGTACAAAAACATATGATACCGCAGCGGTGATGGAGGAATTGTTATCCACGGTGGATTCTGTCTTTGAGGAGAAACAGGAGATCAGGGCAACTGCCCAGGAGCTTGATCTTGCAGAATTGAAAGTCAGAAAATTGCTGATTACCAGTGGAAAGATACATTATGCAGTGACAGATAGAATACAGGAATTGCAGAGAAAAGGGAAGAAGATGGAGGAGATACAGGATATCCTTGATTTGTCTAAAGCTTCCATCAATGCCTACCTGCCGTATTCCAGAAATCCATACAAACAATCTGAAGTTTCAGCCAATGCAAAGCGGTGTGAACTGTATCGATTGCGGAAGGCAGCAGTTGAAAAGATTTGTGATGGGGAAACGTTGTGGGATGCGCTGCTTCTTTTTCAGAGTTACACTTTTTATACGGTAACCGGGCTGCAGTTTTCATATGAAATCAGAAAAGGACGAAGCGGAGATTATACGAAAGAGTTGTGGATTGACCGGAGAGGAGAATCAAAATCACTCACCATGTCCACTGTTTTGAAAGCGTATGAGAATCGAATCGGTGCGGGAATTGTCGATCGTCCTAAAGCTCTGGGAGATTTGCGAGGCGTGTCATATATTTACCCGATATTTTTCCGGTTTGGACTGATTGAGGTGCCGGAGAAAGTAAAGGACGTACTGCGAGGAAAGAAAAAATAGACCTTTACCGGAATTATAGCGTGGAAGGAATATGGGAGCGGGGTCGTTCGTTCACTGTTTCTTTTGTCGCCGTGGTTGTTTTTGTTCCGGTTTTTACAGGCAAAAGAATTAAAGACAACAAAATGCTATATATACAGCAAGATTATGCGTTTTCATGAAAACAATATTCTATTAATATAATGGAGAATATAGTCCGTAGGGGAAAATGTAGAGGAGTTTTTATGGAAACGAAAGTTAAGAATCAATTCGAACAGGATGAAACCACTATTGATCTTCTGGATCTTTTTGGTTTTTTATGGAAATGGGCCTGGCTGATTGTCACGGTGGCTTTGCTGGCAGGAAGCACTGCTTATGTTGGAACAAAAATGCTGGTGACACCTACATACAAAACAGCTTTTACGGCGTATGTAAATAACAGGAATGCCGGTGCCGGCGCAGATATTTCTTCCATACTTTCAAGCTCGGATATGCTTGCATCACAGTCGCTTGCAAACAGCTATGCGGAGATTATAAGAAGCCGCGACCTTTTACTGGAAGCAGCTGCAGAGGCAGGCGAAGATGAGTATGAATATGAAGAACTGCTCAAAGCAGTTTCTACAGATGTTCTGAGCAATACTGAAATTATTACGGTCAGCGTAGAACTGGAAGATCCGAACGCGGCAGTTGCCATTGCCAATTCTCTTGCTGATATATCAGGAGAGCATATAGCGGATATTGTGGATGGCAGTTCCATGAAAATCATTGACAGAGCAATTCTTCCGGAGACTTATTATACTCCGAATTATCTGAAAAATACAATGCTGGGTGGAATGCTGGGAGTTGTGCTGGTCTGCGGCTTTCTGATTCTGCTCTACTTTATGGATGATACCATCAAAAGTGAGAAAGATCTGGCGGAGCGTCTGGATGTTACCATTGTCGGATCCATTCCCGACCTGGCTTCAGCTGACAGAGGGGGCTATGGTTATGGATACGGCTACGGGTATGCGTATGCGAAGAAGGCAGGAGGACAGGATAGAAAATGAATATTTTTTCAAAAAAACTGTTTCAGAATAACAAGAGAGAAAGCGGAGAAGATGAATTCCTTCTGGATGATAATTCGGGCTTTGCAATTCAGGAGGCCTATAAAGCACTGAGAACCAATGTTATTTTTTCACTTCCCGGAAATGATCCGAAGTGTATTGGTGTGACCAGTGCCACACAGGGAAACGGTAAAAGTACCAATGCGCTGAATATGGCGATTTCTTTTGCACAGATCGGTAAAAAGGTAATTGTTGTGGACTGCGATCTTCGTCTGCCGACCATTGCCGCGAAACTGAATGTGAAAGGTGAGCCGGGATTAAGCAATATTCTTATTGGCTCGTCCACCATGGGGGAATGTATACAGCATAATGATGCTCATAATATAGATATTATTCCGTCCGGTATTATTCCTCCGGATGCTACGGTGCTGCTTCAGTCGGAGCAGATGAAAAAGCTGATTGCCAATCTGAAGATACGTTATGATTATGTATTTATAGATATGCCGCCGGTGCTTGTTACGGCTGATGCGGCGATACTTTCAGGTCTGGTGGATGGATTTCTGCTTGTTGTAAAGCATGGAGTATCCGAGTACCGTTCCGTAGCTGCCATGATTAATCAGTTGAAATATGCAGATGCTCATATTCTTGGTGTTATTTATGCAAGTGCGGATGAGGGAAGCAGACGGCTGAAATATGGTCATTACGGTTATTACAGGAAAAAGGAACAGTCATGAAAACAGGCAGACGATATGATATGCACTGCCATGTACTGCCCGGGATGGATGATGGGTGCAGGACGGTACAGGAATCAGTGGAAGTTCTGACCTGCAGCAAAAAACAGGGGATTGATGGAATCTGCGCTACACCTCACTACTATCCGAAAGAGACTGTAGAACATTTTTTAAAGCGCCGCAGCCAGTCTTATGATATCCTTTGTAAGGAGATGGATGGACACCAGGAGGATTTTCCTGAGATCTGTCTGGGAGCTGAGGTTGCATTCCATACAGGACTTGTTTATGAAGAAAAACTGGATCAGCTGTGTTACGGACAGTCACATTATCTGCTGCTGGAAATGCCGTTTTCTTCATGGTCCCCCAATGTCCTGAAAGAAGTGAATTCCATACATCGTGTGCGGGGACTGACCCCGGTTATTGCTCATCTGGAGCGGTATCTGAAAATTGCAGGAACGGATGCTCTGGAAGAACTTTTGAATATGCATGTTCTGATTCAGATGAATGCGGAATTCATGCAGGGATTCTGGAACCGGAAAAAGGCAAAAAGAATGCTGGAAAACGGTATGATTCATGTTATGGGATCCGATTGCCATAATATGACAAAAAGACCGCCCAATCTTGGTCCTGCTCTGGAATATCTGGAAGCGCATGGTATGGAGTATGTGCTTGATAATATCAGTAGAATCAGCAGCAGAATATTCAATATGGTATAAGAGACAGGGAGCTTAAAGATAATGAAAAGAACGATTAAAATTGTTTGCTGTCTGGTGGCAGCATTGCTGTTTTTATATCTGATGATCTGGGACTATCCCTCACTGAAAAAAAGACTTGATCCCATTGTATATAGTGCAGAATTATCAGAAGAAACAAACGGTGACAAAGGTTCTGCCGAGGCAGCAGGGAATCTTGAGAAAGATAATGAAGCCGGCACTCAGGATGAACAGGAAGAAAGTACCCACGCACAGAGTACGGAACAGGAAGAGCAGCCGGCAGCAGCAGCTTGCGAAGTCCATCTGTATTTCGACCAGATATTTGAAAGTGCATATGAACAGCTGTATCCTGTTATGAAAGAGAAAGGATATACAGGTACACTGGTACTGGTAGATGGACAGCTTCCCGGTGACCGTCTCCAGATGACGGAAGACCAGTGTCGGGAAATGCTGGACAACGGTTGGGAGCTGGCTATCGGCGGAAGCGAAGAGATTGATATGAGCGGAAATACCGAAGAAGTGGCAGTAAAATGGGGAACATATCTCAAACAGTATCTCAAGGATATAAAAACACGCATGAATGTTGTTCCCACCACATACTGCTTCAATGAAGGGGAATACCGGGAAGAATTTGATCCGATCCTGAAAGAATTGGGATTTACAACAATCCGCTACTATGGAGACCAGGAACTGGAAGCTGAAAAAGACGGCTTAACCAGAATCAGAGGTTACCGGATCAATCAGGAAGTGGAAATCGACGATGTATTGGAAGATTTAAACGGATATTCTGCAGTAGCACTCAGTACAAGAAGAGTAGCTGACGACATCAAAACCCCTTCAGAAGATATCGAAATCGGAAGATTCAAAAAACTGCTGGATTCATTGGGGTCAGACCCCCGAAAAAAAGTATAAACAATCTTAATTTTTGTTCATTTACAGTTTAATATTTGCGATAGCCCCGGCAGTGCCAAAGCTGCCGGGGTTTTTGCTCAATGCTCACAATGCTCAAAGTCAATATAGTGTTCAAATCCTACAAGATATTCCATTACATCTGAGTCAGTCTGAGGTTATACTGATGTTATTATGTGGCATCTGTTGGACAACAGTGCTTTTTGAATGATTTTATTATACGAGGATTGATACAGGTATATGAAAATAAGCAATATTGAAATTATACAGGCGTCAATGGAAACTATTGGCGCGCTTTTCTGTCTGATGATTATGTTTTATATGGCGGTCAATAAACTGACTGAAAAAATAAAATATTTACTGGTGATGTATGGAATCTGTGCGGCTTTATTTGTGATGGATGCATGTGCATACATATTCAGAGGCAATACGGATGCGCTCAGCCTTTTTATGACCAGATTCTGCAATAACGGTGTTTTTTTGCTTAATGTTTTACTCTCTGTTATTTTCCTGCATTATGTGAAAGATATAATCAGAAGCTATGGTATTGCAATTCCGGGGATGCCTTATAAAATATCGTTGTGTTTCTACCTGCTTACCGGGGTCTGCGTAGTAATCAACTTTTTTAACAGGTGGATGTTCGGCTTTGATGAGAGTAATTATTACCATAGAAATACCGGCTGGTATGTATATTCATTACTGTTTGTGCTTGGAACAGCGGCTTTGATGTATATATTGTTTTCCATCAGAACTCAGCTTGATGCAGGATTATTCATTTCGCTGATTTTGTATGTGCTTGTACCATTTGTTGCAATAATATTTCAGATGTTCATTTATGGCATTTCAATCAGCAATATTGGTCTTGCTGCTACGCTGACATTACTTTTTTTCTTTTATCTGAGACGGCAGGAGAAAGCGAAGAAGAAGCTGAAAATTTCTTCTATCCTGGAGCGAAATATGATCAGCACAATCCTGATGTTTACGCTGATGATAATCTGCATGAGTACATCGATTATCACATGTATAGCCCATATGCAGAAGATTGCTCATGAGAATTCAATTAAGGACCGTCAGAATGTGGCTCAGCTTGTCAGAAGCGATATTGAAAATTCATTTCTGGCTTTCCTGACAGCTTCACAGATGATAACAGGTGACTGCAGAGTGATCGAATTGCTGCAGCAAACGTCACGGGAAACTGCTGCAGACGATGAAGAGTACATGAGCAGGTATCTGTCGTGTATTAAAGAGGAGTTTGGTTATCAGATGGTCTTTGTTGTGTCGGAGAAAAGCGGGGCCTATTATACTTACGATGGTATTTCCAAGTATATTGATGTAGTAAATGATCCTCATGATATCTGGTACCGGAATTTTAAAGACAGCAGTAAAGATTATCTTCTGGATGTTGATACGGATGAGGCTAATGGCGGAAAACTTACGGTTTTTGTGAATCGTGCCATATATGATCAGAAAGGCACATTCCTTGGTGTCGGCGGAGTCGGTGTGGATATTGCAGAGCTGCAGAAAATGATTGCCGATTATGAACTTGCGTATAATCTCAGAATCAATCTGATAAATTATGATGGTCTGGTACAGATCAATTCGGACAGTATACACATAGAGAAAGATTATCTTGACAATTCATATTTAAGCGAACTCACAGGTGAAGAATTTCTGTATGATGAACAGCCTGACTTCTGCCGAATGAGCTGTTATATGGAGAGCCTTGACTGGTATCTCATCATTGATGATTACCAGCCGGATAAAATCTCAGTGCAGCGGATCGTTTTTCCCAGCATGGGTATTTTCATTATCGGCATATTGGCAATGGGAGTTGTATTTTCAATGATTACCAGAAGAGAATATATAAACTCCGAGAAGCTTCTGGAGAAGACGATCATTTCACTTACAGATGAATTAACGGGATTGAATAACAGACGCGCTTATGTGGAATCACTGGCCGAGATTGATGAAAATGAACTTCATGACAGCATTGTTCTGGTTATGATGGATGTGAACGGACTGAAAGTGATCAATGACAGCATTGGCCATGATGCAGGAGATGAACTTCTCATCGGAGCAGCTGAGTGTATACGTGAGGCATTCGGCCATCTGGGAGATGTTTTCAGAATCGGCGGAGATGAGTTTACCGCAATACTTAACTGTTCAAAAGATGAAGCAAAAGCGGCTGCTGATATTCTGGACATCACAGCCGGCAGCTGGAAGGGTAAAATGGTTGATGGTATATCAATCTCAAAGGGGATCGTTTACGGATACGAGCATCCGGAGATGACGCTGAATGAAATAGAGGACCTGGCAGACAAACTTATGTATGAAGATAAAGCAGTGTATTATAGAAATAAATAAAACACCCGTAACCATTAAATTCTGTTAATTTAGTATTTTTTCTGTGTTTTAAAGTCAATATATTACGATAAATTCACAAGATTCTGAATTGCGCAGTTTCGGGAGTATGAATAAAATAGATGTAATCAGACCGCTTTATTATCAGAAAATACTGCGGTGAAAATCTGATGATCAGTTGGTAGAGGTGGAAAATGACAGAGAAAGAACTGCGTAAATTGCGCCGTGTTGATCTTTTGGAAATGCTTACTGTTCAGATACGGGAAAATGAGTCACTGCAGGATCAGGTAAGAGAACTGATCGATCAGCTGAATGACCGTAAAATCATGATGAGCAATGCAGGTTCAATTGCGGAGGCGGCAATACAGGTAAATGGGGTGTTCCAGGCTGCACAGGCTGCGGGAGATCAGTATCTGGAAAATCTTGTAAGATTAGAGGAACAAAAAAAGGCGGAATATGAGAAAATGCGTCGGGAAGCAGAAACAGAATATCAGCAGATGAGACAGCAGATTGAAACGGAATGCCGGGAAATGCGCGAAAAAACGGAGTATGAATGCAGGCAGCTTCGCCAGAAAACGGAAACGGAGTGCCGGCAGCTGAAGGAGGATACAGAAACAGAATGTCTGGAGCTCCGGCAGGAAACAAAAAAGAAATGTGAAGATGTGTTTC
Source organism: Lachnospiraceae bacterium (assembly GCA_034086685.1). Classification (GTDB taxonomy): domain Bacteria; phylum Bacillota; class Clostridia; order Lachnospirales; family Lachnospiraceae; genus TWA4. Next base: position 36,490 of record JAXDZY010000101.1, on the reverse strand, counting down.
AGATGGTCAGAAAGATGATCGAAGAAAATATATAGAACAGTACACTGTATTTCGTATGGCAGCGGGGTTGTTGTTGATGCATCAGCCCCCTGTTTTTCATATCCGGGAATAAAAAAGGTATGCTGTAAGACAGAGAAAGAGGAAGATATGAAGAAAACCCGATGGAGAACAGGAGAGAGCCTCCCCACATCTGCCCAGCTGGAAAAGGAATTCTGCAGGGAGAAAAGCAGGCGCAGCTGTCTGAAAGCTGCACGGAATATTGTCTGTGTGCTGATTCTGGCAGCTGCAGTACTTGTACTTGCATCAGGTCAGTTTTTTCCTGTCATGAAAATATCCGGAAATTCCATGGGAGATACGCTTCACGATGGTGATATTGTAATTTCTCTAAAGGATACTTCTCTAGAAACAGGTGATGTGGTAGTTCTCTGCTGCGATAGTAAAATTCTGATCAGACGTGTCATCGCCGGATTCGGAGATCTGGTGGAAATTGGCGGAGAGGGCAGGATTCTTATCAATGGACGACTGATAGATGAGCCGTATGCATCAGAATGGTCACTGAAAGAAAGTAGCACAAAATTGCCTTTTTGGGTGCCGTATAAAACAGTATTTGTCACAGGAGAGGAGATCCTGTATTCTCCCCTGACAGGCGGACGCTATATATCGTCAGGCTTTATAAGGGAAAATCAGATTACAGGAAGAATCGTATTCCGGATCTGGCCGCTGACAGAATTCGGGTTTGTAAAATAATGGAAAAACAATATAATGCTATAAAACAACAAGATAATCTGTTAAATAATTATTTTTTCTAATTTATAATACGCCAATGATAATATACTGTTTTTTGCATTTACAGGAGGAACAGAGTGGTTATTGATACACATTGTCATATTATTCCGGGTGTTGATGACGGGGCAGAAAACATGGAGGAATCCATGCGAATGCTTCAGATGGAAGCCCGTGAGGGGATTGGTGCAGTAATTGCAACACCGCATTTTGAATATGGGATAAACTCCGAATTGCTTGAAAAAAGGCAGAAGCAGTTTATTAGATTTTGCGAATGTGCTGAGAGTTCCGGTACTTCCGTAAAAATATATCCGGGAAATGAGATTTTTTACAGTGACAGTATAATTGAGTCTTTGATGAACGGGGATGCATGGACATTGAACCATACACGGTATGTTCTGGTGGAATTTCCTGTGTATGCAGAGTATTCTCATATACAGTCTGCAGTCCGCAGGCTTCAGTATGCGGGATACTGGCCGGTTCTGGCTCATATCGAACGTTATGAAGGACTCAGAAAAAAGGAACATGTTGAGGAACTGGTTGATATGGGTGCTTATATGCAGGTGAATTCCAGTGCGGTTACGGGAAAAAACGGCTGGAAGATCAGACAGTATGTAAAAAAACTGCTGCACTGTGATCTGATACATCTGCTGGGAACGGATTCCCATGGATGTGAGCACAGAAAACCGGAGATGCAGAAATGTCTGAGCTGCATAACGAAAAGCGTCGGTTCCGAGTCCTGCCATCGTCTCGCTGAAGAAAACCCGGCAAAAATAATTAGAGGGGAACAGATCAATGGGTGAATTACTGGGTTTATTTGATAAAAAACCATTAACGAACAGGGAAAAAGAAGTATACAGAACCCTGCGTACCAATCTGGAATTTACCGGTATTGAAAACCGGGCGATCGTGGTTACCAGTCGTCTTGCCAATGACGGTAAAACCACCATATCGTATTATCTTTCCTCTGCACTGGCAGAGAGCGGAAAAAATACGCTGTTTATTGATGCGGATCTGCGAAAGTCGGTATTTGCATATCGGATGCAGATGGAAGGAAATCCAAAAGGGCTGAGTCACTATCTGTCAGGAAAAGAAAACTGGCAGGATGTGGTATATCCTACCAATTATAAAAATCTCAGTGTGATGCCCACGGGAGTTTTTCCCAGCAATCCCACAGAGCTTCTGGCCAAGCCCCGGTTTAAACAGGCAATTGACGAAATGAAAGAGGTCTATGATTACGTAATTGTCGATGCACCGCCTGTAGGACTTGTAATTGATGCGGCAGTGATTGCCAGATGCTGTGATGCTTCCATGCTGGTTCTTGCCTCAGACCAGTCCTCCAGAAACGATGTAAAAAGACTCATCAGCCAGCTCAAAGCAGCGAATCCCAATTTCCTTGGAGTCGTTCTGAATAAGGTTGAGACGAAAAAACATGGCTATTACGGAAAATACGGAAGTTATGGAAGCTACGGATATTATTAGAATAAACTCAGCAGGAATGAGGTACTCATGAACGAGAAATATATCAACAATAATGAAGACGAAATAGATTTGCTTGAGCTGTTGTTTACTTATCTGCAGAACTGGTGGGTGATTGCCATGTGTGCCATTTCAGGCGCTGTTATAGCAATGGCGGTTACCATCTATCTGATTACTCCCAAATATGAATCTACAGCCATGCTTTATATTCTGAATAAAACCACCAGTATCACTTCACTGGCAGATATTCAGGTTGGTGATGCACTGACAGAAGATTTTGGAGTAATCGCGAAAAGTAAACCGGTTCTGGATAATGCAATAGAGAAAATTGAAAAAGAGGAAGATAAGAAATTTACCAGAGAAGAGATTCTGGATATGCTCACCATATCCAGTGAATCCCGTATTCTTACAGTTCAGGTGGTAAGTGAGAATGCCGAGGATGCCTGCATGGTGGCAAATGCCATGGCAGAAGCCATTTCCGAGCAGATAGCCAGTATCATGAAGTCGGATCCTCCTACCACAGTCGAGCGGGCAGAAATATCTGCAGAACCCGTCAGTCCAAGCCTTAAGAAAAATGTTCTGATTGGTTTTCTGGCAGGCATGGTTCTCATATGTGCTGTGCTGACAGTTATTTTCATCGCCAATGACCGGATTAAGACACAGGAGGATGTGGAAAAATATCTGGATGTGCCGACTCTTGCTGTTGTTCCTTATATTCATGAAAAAGAAAGAAAACGGGAATCCAGGACGAAAAATACAACGGTGAAATAAATGCGGGAGAAAAATAAAAAAAAGACATATCTGATAATTGTTCAGATAATTGGAATTCTTTTGCTGGCCGCTGCAGGAGCAGGACTTTATTTTCATCTGGCCGGCAGGCAGAAGGCGCAGGTGCCCGAGGATTTCCGGATTTCGCAGAATCTGAATACAGAAATTACCTATAATGGAAAGAAATACAAATATAACAGCAATCTGAAAAACATTCTGTTTATGGGTGTGGATACTAAGGAAGAAGTTACTCTGAAGGATACACCGGGTATTGCCGGTCAGGCGGACTGCATCATGATCCTTTCCATGGACAGGGAGTCCGGAGAGACCAGAATTCTTCAGATTTCCAGAGATTCCATGACTGATGTGGATCTGTATGACATAAACGGGAATTATTATACTTCCGTTTATGCACAGATTGCCACCCAGTATGCTTATGGCAATGGAAAAGAAAGCAGCTGCTGGGCCATGAAAAAGACGGTTTCCGAACTGCTTCACGATCTGCCCATTGATGCCTATATATCGGTAAATATTGATGCGATCCATATTATTAATGATGCGGTGGGCGGTGTAACACTGACCATACCGGAGGATTATACTTCTATTGACCCTGCATTTGTTAAAGGGGAGACCATCACCTTGACGGGAGAGCAGGCAGAAAAGTATGTCCGAAGCCGTGATACCAATGAACGGGGAAGCAATAATGGCCGTATGCGCCGGCAGGTCCAGTATATTCCTGAGCTGCTCAGAACTGTAAAGCAGCAGATGGGTATTTCAGGTGATTATTATGACCGGTTTTATCCGCTGCTTTCCCCTTATCTGGTAACAGACCTGAGCGGGGATCAGATCAACGAGCTGGCAGAGTATGATTTAAATGAAGAAGAAATTCTGTATGTCCCCGGGGAAATTCAGGACGGGGAAAAGTATGAGGAGTATCACGTCGATGAGCAGGCTCTGGAAGAACTGCTGATCAGTACCTTTTATCAGGTATCAGAATAATATTGCATCAGATGAAAAAGTGGATATTTCATGAAAATGATTTATCATAAAAAAGCAAAAGGAGGTTATTTTGCATGAAAAAAGTAATCGCATTTATGTGCGCTGTCATGCTGACACTGGGCATGACAGCTACACTCTATGCAGCACCCAGCGTTACCGTTTCCGGTATTGTAACCGAAATAACAGAAACAAAAGATGCAAATGGTAACGCAGTCGATGTAACTATTAACGAAGTACCGGAGCAGTACACAGAAGCTGTTCAGGAAATCAAATCAGAGGATACTCTGAAAGAAGTTCTTGGTGATGCTTATGAAGAAGGTATGCAGGTAGTGGATGTTAAGAATATAACAGTTCCCGAAGGTACTGCATTCCCTGTAACACTTACATTTAAGGTTGCAGGTGTAACCGAATCTTCAAGCGTAGCAGTACTCCACTTTGATACTGCAGCAGGTGTATGGGAAACTGTTGATTCCAAGGCTGGAAACGGCACAATTACTGCAACCTTTACATCCTTATCTCCGGTAGCATTTGTAGTTGACCAGAAGACTGCTGCTTCTGTCAGCGGAGCTGGTTCCAATGGACAGACACCTTCCACAGGTGATGCAGGAACAGGTATTTTACCTACTGTTTTAATTGCTGTTGCAGCTTTAGCGGGAGCTGGTCTGATTCTTTTCAGCAGAAAGAAAAGAGCTTAACAGGAAATATTAGTTCCTATGGGGAGGCCGGAATACAGATTCCGGTCTCTTTTCATATCTGTAAAAAAGGACTTTCGGATTGGAGATGGGAGGAAAGAGATGAAGTATCTTCGTGCTGCAGTATGCGGTATATTTATCTGTTCATGTATCTTATTGGGATGGATGATTGTTTATGAAACAGGATTGATAGAAAAAGCGGTTTCTGAAAAGAAAGAAACGGATAGTAATAACAGAGCTGCTGAAACATCAGAAGTTGTGGATCAGGAAAATGGAACCAATGGATCGGAGAGTCTGAAGTCACAGTTGGAGAATATCGATAAACAGATCCGGGAACTGGAAAAGCAGCAGGCTGCAGCAGGCTGCGAAGTTCATCTGTATTTTGACCAGGTGTTTGAAAGTGCTTATGAACAGCTGTACCCTGTCATGAGCGAAAGAGGCTATACAGGTACACTGGTGCTTACAAACGGACAGCTTCCCGGTGATAATCTGCAGATGACAGAGCAGCAATGCCGGGAAATGCTGGATGCCGGATGGGAGCTTGCCGTTGGGGGAAGCCGGGATATTGATATGAATGGAGATCTGCAGGACGTGATGGAGGAGTGGAGCTCCTATCTGGAACAGTATCTGGAAGAGATTAAAACACGTATGAATATTGTTCCCGCCACATACTGCTTCAATGAAGGAGAATACCGGGAAGAATTTGATCAGGTGCTGAAAGAATATGGATTTACGACAATCCGCTATTTTGGGGATGGGGAACTGGAAAGCGAAAAAAACGGCTTAATCAGGATCAGAGGATATCGGGTAACTCAGGAACAGGAAAACGATGCGGTGAAAGATTTAAGCGGATATTCTTCGGTGGCCCTCAGTACAAGAAGAGTTGCCGACGAGGTCAGAACACCTGAGGAAGACATTGAAATCGGAAAATACGGAGAACTGCTGGATTCCATGCATGAGGCCGGTATGTATATTGCCGGAAGTGATGATGCAGAGGAAGCCAAAGCGGGGAAGGAAGAACTGTCAAAGCAGATTGATGAATTGAAAGCACGGAAAAAGGAAATTGAAAAACAGATACAGGGTGAGTAATGCTTCCTGAAAAAAGGATGCTAAGCATTTTTGCAGAACTGAGTATTACAGGAAAATCTGATAATTATTGCCTGAGTATGAATATTTAACTAATTAAATCTATTGTTTTCGAATTTAGTTCTTGACAAACTGGAAAAATATGATAGACTATCTATCGGAGAATGTTATACTGATAATTATGATTCTCTTGCAGGAAAGCAGGTTGAGAGGAAAACATTGAAAAACAATTTAAGGAGAAAATGTTATGACCAATGATAACCGAACACTGACAGGTAAGGCAAGTATTGATCGCCCGTGGCTGAATTATTATCCGGAGATGCTCCGTGATTTGCAGATACCTGACTGTACGATTACTGAGTTTATCAAAATGAAGAATCCCGATTGGAACGCTCTGGCATTTGAATATTATGGCAGAAGATACGATTGGAATTTTATCTGGGACAGGGTTGATGCCGCAGCCAGGTCACTGAAGATCCTGGGATTTGGAGTCGGTACCAGAATTCCCGTATTTTTACAGACAGTTCCTGAGTATCTGATTTTATTGCTGGCAGCAGAGAAAATCGGTGCAGCTATCATCTGTCGTGATGATGTACCGGACGAAATTGCTTTTGCAATCCGTAAATCCGGTGCCGATGTGATTTTTGCTCCGGATTATATTTCAAAGGCAGAAGAAGAACAGTATCTGTCTGAGACACCTATGAAGCGTATTGTTAAGGTATCACCGTATACCTATGCAGACAGAGACAGTATGCCTGAGCATATCATTTCTGAGATTGAAGCACATTATCCGGAAGAAACAGCATGCGGCTCTGACAATCTGACATGGGAAGAATTCCTGGCTCTGGGTAATGATTATGAGGGAGAAACAGAGGCACCCAAGGATACGACACGTCCGTTATACTGTGCATATACCAGTGGTTCCACCGGAATTTCCAAGCTGGTTCTTCATTCCGCACAGAGCATGATGGGAATCATCTTCCAGATGTCAATGTTTTATCCTGTTACAGAAACCCAGCAGACCTGGCTGCATACGATTCTTCCCCCTGCTCTTGTAGCTGTTACCGTAACCATGTGGCTTACTCCTCTTTGCGCAGGCAAACTGGTTATGCTGGATCCTTACTGCAATCTTAATGATCTGGATCTGGAGGTTATGCGTTATCAGCCGAATTTCTGGATCTGCATTCCTGTGTTCTATAAAGTTCTGATGAAAAGCAAACGGTTTCCTGAGGACTATTCCCTGAACCATCTTGCAGTTGCCGGTTCAGGTGCGGACACTCTGAATAACAAGCAGATCAGACAGATCCAAAAGTTCTTAACGGATCATGGCTGTGAAGCTGCGCTCGGTACAGGTTACGGTCAGAGTGAAGGCGGTTCCACCTTTACAATTCCCTGTCCGGCAGTTCCGCTGACAGATACCTGCTGCGGTATGCCTATGCCTGCTATAGTACTCGGTATTTTTGACAATGAAACAGGAGAAGAAGTGGGATACGGCGAAATCGGTGAGATCTGTAAGACGGGTGCGGGCAACATGCTTGGTTACCAGGATGAAAAGATGACGGAGGAAGTCATGAGACTTCATTCTGACGGCAAAGTGTGGATACACACCGGCGATTACGGTTACATAACAGAACAGGGTGTTCTGCATGTGCTTGGACGCGGATTACAGAAGCGTTACGGCTTTGAAAATGAGTATCTTTTCTCTCTGGATCCGGAAAGCCGTGTAGTTGAGATTCCCGGTGTGGATGATGCATTCTTCTGTAATGTTCCTGATCAGGAGCACGAAGGATATTTCCTGCCGTATCTGTTCATTGCTCCGGAAAAAGGTGTGGAGCTGGACAGCCTTAGAGATGAGATTATGGCAGTCCTGAAGCCCTTTGAAAGGCCTGTGGAGATGATTCAGATCAAAGAGCGTGAATATTTCCATTTTAAGACCAACAAGAAGATATTAATTGCCGATATCCTGAATCGGCAGCAGGCATAGATATAGATCAGGAATTGAAGATCCCCCGCTGCATGAAGCGATATGCAGTGGGGATTTATTATCGGGTCTGATCTGATGGAAAAAACTGCACTTTAAAAAAGCCCTCAACAGTACTAATATTTTAGAAATAAACAATGGACAAGAGTTCCAGGATATGGTATGATACTTTTGTCTTTAATAAGTTTTGATAGGAATTAATCACACGGGATTCTGAGCAGGGAATCTTTTGTGGTTTTTACTATATGTAGCATATTCACAATTTTTTAAAAGGAAGGGTAAGAGGATGAAAAATCACGCCAGGAAATTTATTGCTGCGTTGCTGGCTTTTGCAATGGCAGTAAGTATGATTCCCCCTGCTGTTTATGCTGCTCCGGCTGAAACCGGCTCAGATGACAGCGCTGCCAGCACCGATGAAGCTTCTTTAAGCTCGGCTTCAGAAATCAGCCTTGAGGCTGCCCGGATTCTGGCATCTTTGAAAGAAATAGGAGAAGACGCTGAAGATGGAAAGGAGAGCACGGTAAAGTCTGTTATTAAAGATGCAATCTTTAATTTCTATAACGATACCATTGATTTCTCCGATTACAATATTTCTGCGGAAGAAATGGAATCTGTAACAGCAGAGATTCTGGAAGAGAATAATATGAACGATCTGGTTGCTGTTACATATGATACAGATTCTGATGATAATGTCACCACAGTTGATATCGAGATGGATGTCAGAGTGGCTATGGCAGCAGATGAACTGTCAACTGCATATAAGCTGACAGCAGAAGAAACTCAGAATCTGGTTGGGCTGTATGCACAGTATATACAGCTTGTGGAGGCCAATGCAGATCTGTTGGGTGTAATGGTTCCTTTCAATACCACAAAGGATACAAAGGCCAGCCCCATTGGTTCCTTACTGGATATGGCCGGTTATGAAGATCTTGCTCAGGCCGGTTATCTGGATTATACAACTTTGTCCGGTATGGTTCAGCTGCAGATTCTTGCCATGCAGGCAGGGCTTCAGGAATACGGCGACGAGATCAAAGCTGCAAGAGATGAAGCTCTGGCAACCATTGATGACAGTATGAGCACTATTGAAAAGTATCTGGCTTTAAACGACTGGCTGGCTAACCACTGCGAGTTTGATATGGGCTTCCTTGTAACTTCAATGGTGGCTCCCGAGCCGGAGACAAGCGAACAGTATACATATGCATATAATTTCATGTACAATGTAATATATCAGCAGGTATATCAGGGTACAAGTGCTGCTCTGGCGGATGCTGTATCAGCAGGATATTATACGCAGGATCAGGCAGATCAGATTGCAAAAGCACAGGCTGAAAGCTACATGAATACAATTCCTGATGACGGAAGCGGCAGCGGCGCTCAGCAGGCAGCTACTCTGGCATCATCTACCATTACTGTATGGAAGAGTAATCAGATCGGCTCTTTAGCTAATGGAGAAGCAGTCTGCATCGGTTATGCCAACGCATTTTCCTATCTGATCCAGTGTGCAACTCCCAAGGTTTACCTGAAAGATGGAAAAACCGATATCAATGCTGCTGAGAACTGGAAGACATATGAAGAACTGAATTATGTTCTGGACAGCGACGGTAATCCTGTTAAAGATGAGAATGGCGATCCTAAATGGGATGCAACGAAGACAGCTGCCATCGTGGATATGGTCAGAATTCAGTACAATCCTGATTTTGAGATGTTCGGTCACTCATCCAGTGCTTTTGATGCTCCTCATTACTGGAATGCGGTAAGAGTCAATGGCAAGTGGTACTATATCGATACCTGCTACTCGGATATTTATATTGAGACTCTGGTTCGTACCCGTGTTGAGACAAATGGCAATATGAACCATATGTTCTTCATGTTCAGTGATGATTCCGCACGTACACTGTATGACGGTAATTATGATTATTTTGTCACATTGTATGAAGGAATTGCAACCGATACTACTTATGAAGATGCATGGTTTTCACATGCGCAGAGTGCAACCAGCTATAACAACGGCGACTGGTATTATTACTACGATTCTACCAGCATGCTGGGTACAATGAATCTGATGGCTTCTCTGGGTGATATCATGTCCGGCGGCAGCATATCAACCAGTAACCTTCTGGCAGCCTTATCCGGCGGCGGCCTGGGAATTTTACAGAGTATGTTTGAGGATACGGAATATAAGATTGTCCGTCATTCTTCAAGCTCAAGCGATTCGGATACCTCTTTTGATACGCTGGTAGATATCACCGGCGGCCGTATCCGTAATTCCAAAGGCAAGCTGGAAGACAATGCTCTGATTGCAAGCCTTTATGAGGAATTCCTGGATTATGCATCAATGTATCCCGCAATCTCAATCTCTGTTGCTTATTACGATGGTAAGGTATATTTCAATCTTGCAGATACAGTTCTCTCTTATGATCTGAAAACCTGCGAGCTGAAAGAGCTGATTGAATATACAACAGTATATGGAGACCGTGATATGTCCAAGGCTATGGGCGGTATGGCGTTTACAACCACAAACAAAGCCTCGGAAGCAGACATTACAGTGCAGAATCCTCCTATTGCAGGACTTACAATTAAAGACGGCAAACTGTATGTTGATATTGCTACTAATTATGGCCTTATTTCAGGCAGAATTTTTGATGATCCCATGGATCCCAGCAGCTATGGTTATCAGTTTGCAGAAACAAACTACAATCCTGCCGCATCGGCAAGTGCTTCGTTGCTTGGCAGTGACGAGGATAATGACAACGGCGAATTCATGTGGTGTGCCAATATCGTAGATACGATTGACATGAGCCACCTGACCGGAAGCAGCCACAGCTATAAGACTGTCAGTGTTCCTGAAAGCTGTACGGAAGATGCCTATACTGTAAATGTCTGCTCAACCTGCGGATTGATTCAGGATGGTTCTTCCACAAAACTGGAAGTATCAGCTAAGACAGTCAATGCAGATAAAGCATCTGAATACAGCCTGGAAAAATCTGCTGTAGATGAAGGCGGATCTGTTGGTATTACAGAAGATGAAGTACCTGGCGGTTCTGATACAGAACCCGGTGCAGAATCCAGTGCAGCACCTACAACAGAGGCACCTACGACAGCGCCTACAACAGAGGCACCTACGACAGCGCCTACAACAGAGGCACCTACGACAGCGCCTACAACGGAAGCACCTACGACAGCGCCTACAACAGAGGCACCTACGACAGCGCCTACAACAGAGGCACCGACAACAGAGGCGCCTACGACAGAGGCACCGACAACAGAGGCACCGACAACAGAGGCACCGACAACAGAGGCACCGACAACAGAGGCACCGACAACAGAGGCGCCTACGACAGCGCCCACAACAGAGGCACCTACGACAGCGCCTACAACGGAAGCACCGACAACAGCGCCTACAACAGAACCCACAACTGCTCAGCAGGCTGTGGCAACTCTGAATATTACTGTTTATGATTCTGCAGTTAATCAGAATGATGAAGAAGTTTACCCCATGTATGAGACAAGTATCACTAAAACAGGTGATATCGGTGCGAATGCCGGTTTAACCGAAACTGATGTTAAGAATGCAGTGAAGGATAAGATCGGAGATTATACTCTGGATAAACTGAGTTCTTCAAATCTGGATAAAGTACAGGGTCTTGTTTATGGACAGTCAGCAGATATCACTGTAACTGCTACTGCAAATGTTCATGGACATGGTCATACTTACGTTAAATTTAACGAAACGTACTATAACAAGAATGATAATGGTCAGTGGAAATCCGGAACATGTTATGTCTGCATCCATTGCGGAAAAGCTCTGGACGAAGATGAACTGGATGAAAACATGATTGATACTGATCAGAATGGCGATGATTATGATACAGTATTTAATACTGCTTCATTAAGCGGAAAACTGGTGGATCACTGGTCATGGTCAACAGATGGAGCTCATGCTTCTCTGTATCAGATTCCTGAAGAGCTTGATGATTGCATGATGGACTGCGTATGGGAAAATAAATACGTGGGAAGCAAACGTACAACAGCAACCGTGACAATCAAGTCCGGCAACTGTACAGATGGTATTGTTTACAGTGCATCAGCAAATGGCAAGACAGCCACCAAGACTGTGAAACTGGATTCTCATACCTACAGCTATAAATGGACATGGTCTGACGATGATAAAGCAACTTTGACACTTACATGTGATGTCTGCGGCAATAAGGTTACACCTGAAACCAGGGTAACTGAACAGACAACACCTGCCACCTGTGAGACGGACGGTGCTACCGTTTGTATTGCAACAGCAAGCTATGGCGGTCAGTCCTACTCCAGCACCAGCCCCAATGTTACCGTGATTCCGGCAACAGGTCACGATTTCGATGAGAATGGTGTATGTAAAGTCTGCGGACAGAAGCAGCAGGAATCCAAGATTACTTTATCTGATAAAACTGTTGTTTATACAGGTAAAGTGATTTCCTGTGAAGCATCTGTTACCGGTTCAACCGGAAAAGTTACATATGAGTATTATGTGGATAAGGATATGACTCAGGCAACGACCAGTGAGAATTCCGGTGCTGCCGCTGAAAAGGGTGCACCTGTTAAAGCCGGTGTATATTACGTAAGAGCAAAGGTGGCTTCCGATGGCAACTATCTGGGAGCAACCAGTAATACGGCTAAATTAACAATTACACCTGAACAGGTAACCGGTGTCAAGATTGCCAATAAGGAAACAGGCATTAAGATTACCTGGTCTCAGACTCCCGGTGCAAAAGGATATCGCGTATATCGTAAGGTATCAGGCGGAAGTTATGAAGCGATCAAGACTGTATCAGGCGCTTCTTCCGTAAGCTATACAGATACCGGTGCGAAGAGCGGTACTGTATATTACTATGTAGTTAAAGCATATGGTAAAACTACAGAGGCTGCATGGGGAACCAAATCATCCTCAGTGAAGATGAAACGTCTGGATCAGCCGACTCTTAAGGTAGCCAATACATCCGGCGGTATCAAGATCAGCTGGAGTAAATGTACAGGTGCAGATGGTTATTATGTATACCGTAAAGGTGACGGCGTAACCAGCTGGAAACGTATTGCAACCATTAAGAAGAACTCTACTGTAAGCTGGTCAGATACGAATGTGAAGGCCGGTACAGAGTATACTTATACAGTAAAGGCATACTCAGGAAACTACACCGGAAGCTATAATTCCGGTAAGACAATGAAACGTCTGAGTCAGCCGACTCCCAAGGTAGCCAATACATCCAGCGGTATCAAGATCAGCTGGAATAAATGTATAGGTGCAGATGGTTATTATGTATACCGTAAAGGCGGCGGCGTAACCAGCTGGACAAAGGTAGCAATCATTAAGAAGAATTCTACTGTAAGCTGGACAGATAAGAACGTTAAAGCCGGTACAAAGTATACTTATACAGTAAAGGCATACTCAGGAAGCTACACCGGAAGTTATAATTCCGGCAAGACAATCAAGCGTCTGAGTCAGCCGACTCCCAAGGTAGCCAATGCATCCGGCGGTATCAAAGTCAGATGGAACAAGTGTACAGGTGCAGATGGTTATTATGTATACCGTAAAGCAGGCAGTGAAACCAGCTGGACAAAGGTAGCGACTATTAAGAAGAACTCTACAGTAAGCTGGACAGACACGAAGGTATCAAATGGTACAAAGTATGTTTATACAGTAAAAGCATATTCAGGCAGCTATAAGGGCAGTTATAATTCCGGTAAGACAATGTACCGTGTATCCCGCCCTTCCATTTCAAGCCTGAAGAACAGCAGCTCAAAGAAGATGACTGTTGCATGGAGCAAAAACTCCAAGGTAACAGGCTATCGGATTGAGTACGCTACCAACAGTTCTTTCGATAATTCAACGACTGTTACGGTTAAGGGTGCCAATACTGTAAGCAAGACGATTTCCGGTCTTACCAAGGGCAAGACATATTATGTTCGTGTACGCGGTTACAAGACAGTTTCCGGAACAAACTACTGGAGTTCATGGAGTACAGTTCAGAAAGTGAAAATCTCCAAATAGTTTCTGATGGAAATATAGCTTAGCTTAATATTAGCTTAATAAAAGAAGATGCTGCGTATCGCAGAAGGATAAGCTCCCTTCCGGGCAGAATGGTAATAAATACCTGACGCCCGAAGGGAGCTTTCTTTGTATTGACACAGTCTTTGTTCTATAGTAAAATAGTAAAGATTTAGAATTTTGCATTGCACAGCGATTTAAGGAGGATTTTTGCATATGGGCACAAAGGAAAAGGATGATGTCCTGGAAGTGAATCTGGGTGAGATTATATATCAGTTAATTCATAAATTCTGGATTATTGTGCTTGCTGGTATAGTCTGTGCAGTTTTTTCTTTTATTTTTGTGAAATTATTCAGTACACCGGTTTATATATCAGTAACCCGTATACTGGTTGAGGATCAGGCACCTGAGCTGAGCGAGGAATACATTGCTCTGGTTACCGGCAATGAGGTTCTTGAGAAAACTGTTGATGATCTGAAGCTGGATTGTACGGTTGAGCAGTTAAGATCCCGAATCAATGCGTCCATTCAGGAGGATACACGGATTTTACGCATATCTGCCAGGGCAGGTGACTCCATAAGCGCACAGCAGATAGCCGAAAAGGTCACAGAGTATACAATCAGCCTGATCAGATCCTCCAGAGGAATTCAGAATATCAGTCTGGTGGATAAGGCAAATCTGCCCGCTTATCCTGACGGGCCTTCAGCCAAAAGGATAGCTGTTTTTGCCGGTGCACTGGCGGCATTTCTTGCCGCATGTGTCATAGGTGTGATGACGTTTTTCAGGGATACAGTCTGTACACCTGAACAGGTCAGAATGTATACCGGTCTGGATACTCTGGGGATGATCCCTGCGGGTCCCGACGAAATTGAAAAGCGGACATACTGGAAGAGAAGGGGGACTGAAAAATCATGAGGCTGGAGCAAATCAGAAAGAGAGTAACTGTGGATATTCCCCATTCAGATAAGGCGTACATGTCAGAAGCTTTCAATACTTTGAGGGCGAATCTTCTGTTTTGTGATGATGATATTAAATCCATTGCCATGGTCAGCTGCACATCGGGAGAGGGTACGACTGATGTGACGTGGAGACTGGCTTTTTCATTGTCCGAAATTGGAAAAAACGTGCTGGTAATTGATGGTAATATGCGTAATTCTTCCATGAAATATAAGGGGAAAGGCCTGTCAGATTATTTGTCCGGAGACTGCAGAATGCAGGAATGTATTTTCCGTACACCATATGAACATCTGTATGTATTACCCTCCGGTGATGCCCGGGGAATTGGAGAAAAGTCATCAGAATTACTGCTGAACGATGGACTCAGGCTCCTTTTAAATGAAGCAGAAAAAATATTTGATTATATTTTTGTGGACTGTCCCCCTTTGTCAGATATGATCGATGGAGCTGTTGTGGCAGGAGTCTGCAATGCTTCGGTAATTGTTCTGGAATCTGACAGGATAAAGCCTGAATTTCTGCAGAACGTTACAGAGCAGCTGCGAAAAGCGAATGACAGGATTCTGGGAGTGATCATTAACAGATTTAATGTTAGAAAATACAGATGCTACGGCAATTATTTCAGAAAATCCTGTGGTAGATTATCGGGAGGACAATAAGTATGTACGAACGTGCAAAAAACCGGTGGTTTAAGCATTTTGATTTTATTATTCTTGACCTGATTGTCATTGAATTGTCATATTTACTGGTCTGTTTTCTTCGAATGAAGAATAACTGGTATTTATTTACGGATCTTTACAGAACCATGCGTGTTCTGATCCTCTTATTTGATATTATTATTATATGTACAATACCGATTCATAAAAATATTCTGAAACGCAAGGTTCACCAGGAGCTGCTGGAGTCATTTAAAAATTCTTCAATTCTGGTTATTGCCATGATTCTGTACCTGTACTTTATGCAGAAAGCATATTTCTTTTCGCGGTCTGTATTTATTACATTCTGGATCTGCGCGGGGCTTATGCTGTGTCTTGTGAGGACAGGTTATAAACAGGTGATCAGGATGTATCTTCTGAAAAAGGGGTCGCTTGCGCGTATGCTTCTGATTGCTGACTCAAAGAAAGCGGAAGAGACATTTAAACGTATGAAACGGCACAGTGAGAATCGTTTTGTCATTAAGGCAGTGCTTCTGGTGGATTTGGGGAAGGATGCGGCAGTTTCTGAAGTTTTTTCCGATGTGGATGTTCTTACTGAATTTGATGATCTTTATACCTATATGATGAATGGTGTCATTGATGAGGTGATGCTTGATCTTTCTGATAATGAACTGGCTGAGGAACTGGTACGCGATCTGATGATAAGCGGTCTGACAGTTCACATCAATCTGGCGCATACATTTGGAGATCTTCCCAATGAGATGGTCGAAAGAGTAGGCGGTCTGACTGTCCTTACTTCAAGCATCCGCGTGGCTTCTCCTGTTCAGCTGCTGATGAAACGTGCGATGGATATTGTAGGAAGCCTGGTGGGTCTGTTTATTACGGCCATAGCTTTTGTGATTTTTGCTCCGATTATTTATTTTCAGTCTCCGGGCCCGATTTTTTATTCTCAGGTCCGAATCGGCAAGAATGGCAGGAAATTTAAAATTTACAAATTCCGTTCCATGTATCCGGATGCGGATAAGAGAAAAGCAGAGCTGATGGCTCAGAATAAGATGGAAGGTCTGATGTTCAAGATGGATAATGATCCGAGGATTATACCGATTGGTCATATCATGAGAAAACTTTCCATCGATGAACTACCTCAGTTTTATAATATTCTGAAAGGAGATATGAGTCTGGTGGGAACCCGTCCTCCGACAGTTGATGAGTGGGAACAGTACAGTCCTCATCATCGTGCAAGACTCTGTTCCAAGCCCGGACTTACCGGCATGTGGCAGGTAAGCGGAAGAAGTGACATTACGAATTTTGAAGAAGTGGTAGCGCTGGATATGAAATATATCAGGGAATGGAGTCTGGCTCTGGATATCAAGCTTTTGCTCAAGACAGTTCAGGTTGTGCTTATGGGCAAGGGGTCTGTCTGAAACCGGGACTGCAGTAGAATGATAAACTGATACGTTGCTGTGGATACATACAGTGCTTTACAATAGAGAAGAAATAAGGAGTAACTATCATGAAAAAAGATTATACGATTGCAGTTGCCGGTACAGGATATGTGGGATTATTCATTGCCACACTCCTGACCCGGCATCATAAAGTCTATGCTGTGGATATCGTTCCGCGGCAGTTGTCTGGACGATGTGAAAGACAGGGTTTATACGCGGGATATTTTCCAGAGAGATTAGTAAACATCATTTTATAAGTATTTATCGGGAGTTCAGAGGTTATGGGTAAGAAAATATGTTTTGCAGCTTCGTCCGGTGGACATTACGAACAAATACTTATGCTGAGACCGCTTATGGAAAAATATGACAGTTTTATTATAACGGAAAAAACGCTTTATAAAGTAAAAACCAAAGGTGAGAAGATGTATTATCTGCTGCAGGTTAACCGAAAGGAAAAGTCATTTATCCCACGTATGATTATTAATACCCTGCGTTCTGTTTCTATTTACATAAAAGAACGGCCGGATGTGGTCATCTGCACAGGTGCGCTTGCAACGATTCCCATTTGCCTGATATCAAAACTTATGGGTAAGAAACTGATATATATCGAATCTTTTGCCAAGGTTACTACAGCTACTCAGACAGGAAAACTGATGTACAGATTTGCTGATCAGTTTTACGTTCAGTGGCCTCAGATGCTGGAAATCTATCCGAAAGCGCTGTACCTGGGTGGAATATATTAAGGAGAGTTGAGGGATGATATTTATTACGTTGGGATCTCAGAAGTTCCAATTTAATAGATTACTGAAGGTTATTGATGAATTGATTGCAAAGGGTGTTATAACCGACAAAGTATTTGCTCAGATTGGTTACAGCAGTTATACACCCAGATACTATTCATACAAAAACTTTCTGGACAGGGATGAATTTGCTGAATGGGAAGGCAAGTGCGATGTTCTTATAACTCATGGCGGTACCGGGGCAATTATTGGGGCTGTCAAGAAAGGCAAGAAGGTCATTGCAGTGCCGAGGCTTGCAAAATACGGAGAGCATGTTGATGATCATCAGATTCAGCTTATCGGGCAATTCAGGGAGCAGAATCTGATCTGCGGTCTGAATGACTGTTCTGAGTTGAAAGATGCACTTGAGTATATTAAGACTCATGAGTTTGATCACTATGTGAGTAATACACGGAGGATCATTGACAGTATAGAAAAGTTTATTGAGGAATAGCGGGATGAATGAAGTTATTGCTATTGTCGTTACATACAATAGAAAAGTTCTGTTACAGGAATGTCTGGATTCGCTGCTTGCACAGACATATCCGCTGAAAAAGATTTTAGTGATAAATAATTGCAGCACAGACGGAACGGAGAAGCTGTTTGCACAGGGCGGCAAATACGACGATTCTGTAGTTGAACTTGTTAATACCGGGAAAAATCTTGGTGGTGCAGGAGGATTTCAAAGAGGTATAGAAACTGCTGACAGTATGGAATGTGACTGGGTATGGATTATGGACGATGATTCAATACCTTCGCCTGATGCGTTAAAGAAATTGCTGGAATCTGCGGAAATACTGAACAGAGAAGGAGTCAGAGAAGTAGGATTTCTGGCCAGTGCTGTCTTCGGCCCCGATGACGAGCCCATGAATGTACCGCGTCTGGACGCGGCTGTTTCCGAAAATGGATACTCGGACTGGTACAGGTACCTGGAATACGGTATTGTTCCGGTTACTGAGGCAACTTTTGTTTCAATTCTTGTTCCCCATTCTGCAATCAGAAAAGCAGGATATCCCATGGGTGACTATTTTATATGGGGAGATGACACGGAGTATACAAGAAGACTGTGCAGAAAAGTCGGCAAAGCATATTTTTGCGGAAGCAGCCGGGTGCTTCATAAACGGTTTAATGTCAGGAAGATTTCTATTTTTAATGAAAACAATGCCGACAGAATTGCAATGTATAAATACTACTTCAGAAACGCACTTTTAAATTCAGAGAAATACGAATCCCGAATCCGATTGTTTATGCGTATTGCAGGCTATTTTGGGATGAGTTTTGTCTGTTTATTTAAAAGTGGACAGAAGCATAGATTTAAAAAGTTTGTGACAATTCAAAAAGGAATATTTGCCTATCTTTTCAAATCATCAAAACTCAAATGAAAAGAGATTGAATAAATGGAAAAGGAATTAATAAGTGCAGTCATAACAACGCACAACCGAAAAGAGTTATTAATTAAGGCTGTTGCAAGTGTTTGTAATCAGACTTACAAGAATCTGGAAATAATTGTTGTTGATGATGCATCGACAGACGGGACAGGTGAAAAGCTGAGTGAAATCAGAGATTCACGGATTCGCTATATTTATATAGGTCCGGAAGAATCAAAAGGGGGAAATTATGCCCGAAACACCGGTATCAGAAATGCAAAAGGCGAGTATATTGCATTTCTGGATGATGATGATGAGTGGATGCCGGAGAAGATTGAAAAACAGTATGCTGTATTTCGGGATCATCCTGAAATCAGTTTTGTTGCCTGTGCCCGTATATATGAGTATGATTTTCAAAAACAGATCCCGCAAAAGACATCGGATCTGATAGAAGGGGATCTGAGCCGGATTATTTTTACAACCATGCCGTATACTACATCGGCAATTATGGTGAAAAAAGCCCTGCTGACAGAAGTGGGGATGTTTGATGAGAACCTGCGCATGTGGCAGGATTATGATCTTGAAATAAGACTGTGCCAGAAAGGAAATGCAGCGGTAGTTAAGGAATTTTTATTGCTTTACCGCGTTATTACATCTGACAGGGGAAGGCTGACCAACAATATAGATGGATGGATAGAGGCAGTATCCTGTATTGAATCAAAGTATAAAGCATTGATCGATCAGCTTCCGGCAGAGTATAAAAAGAAAAGAAATGCCATGATTGGAAAAGACGGGGCCCGTCGGGCAGGAAGAAATGGAAATTTAAAACTGCAGAGAAAGTATCTGAAAATGGCATTTCTAAATGAAAAGAATATCAAAAACCTGGTGAAATACTGCCTGAATATCAGCAGAAGAAACGGCTGAATATGGAGTGAGCGATATGGAGACTGTAAAGCCTGTGAGGATAGCGGCTATTGTGGTTACTTATAATAGAAAAGCATTGCTGGGTGAATGTCTGGATGCTTTGCTGAATCAGACAAGACCGGCAGATTCCATTATAGTACTGGATAATGCCAGCACAGATGGTACGGGGAAGCTTTTTGAAAAAGATGAAAAATACGATCTTTCCTGTATTGATTATATACGTATGGATTCAAATCTGGGAGGAGCGGGAGGCTTCTGCGAGGGTATAAAATATGCATGCAGAAAGGACTTTGACTGGATCTGGGTTATGGATGATGATACCATACCTGAGCCGGAGTCCCTGGAAAAGCTGTGTGATTCTGTCTCAGTACTTCCTGAAAACACCAGTTTTGTGGCCAGTTCGGTATACGGACCTGGAAAAGAGGCCATGAATCTTCCCATTATAGATATGAGAAAGGTGAAAGAAACGGGATATGCTGACTGGTACAGGTATCTGGACAAGGGGCTTGTAAAGATCGAAAGGGCAACCTTTGTATCTATTCTTGTGAAAAATGATGCGGTAAAAAAAGTCGGATTTCCTTTTAAAAATTATTTTATCTGGGGAGATGACTCGGAATATACTTTGAGATTAACCAGATATTATGGACCTGCATATTTTTCAGGAGACAGCAAGGTTCTTCATAAGAGAGCAATCGTCAAAGATATTGATATTCAGGAAGAAACAAATCCGGGCAGATTGAATCTGTATGTGTACTTTTATCGGAACACACTGGTGAATAAGCGTGAGTATGAGGGAACGAAAGAAGCATGGAAGACGATCTACAGGGATTTAAAAAAATGCATTCGGATTCTGAAAGATAAAAACTGTACTCATAAGTTCAAAAAGATTGTAATTATTCACAAAGGCATCTGGGGATATATCTTCGGGACTTATGGCAGAAAAGAATTTAAAAACAGAATGAAATGTCTGAGGCCGGATGATTAGTTGGTTTTCCAGCGGAGAATATGAAAAGGGAGGACAGTAAAGATGATTGTGGATATTCCAAAGATAAAGTTCAGAGAACGGGCGTTCTTTTTATCGTATGGAATTTATCTGATTTTTGCAATTTTAAGAAACTCCTTTTATTATCGGTATTTTTCAGGAATATATAAATTTATTATTTTATTCTGCTGTATGCTGCTGGTTATGCAGGAAATTGTCGATGCAGATATATCAGGAAAGACATGGATTTCAAAAAGGATCAGGATTTCCGGAAAGAGTGCTGTGGGACTTCTGATCTGCGGGCTTCTCTTCTGTATTGTTTATTCGGGCAGCGAAGGCATATCCCAGAAGGCTGTTGCGGTCGTGTTTTTTTATATTTTCTGTTCAAGGAAAATAGATTTTGAGAAAATCGCCCGATTTACCATTATACTTTCAGGTATAGTGCTTTCATTTGTGATATTAAGCTCCTATCTGGGTATTATTGATAATTATTTATATGTGTATGCGGGTGGAACCAGATCAAGGCATCTCCTGGGATTCAGATGGGCACTTTATGCGCCTACGATTTTTTATAATATTTCTGCACTTTGGGTATATCTGAAACAGAAGACAGCAAAGCCATGGCAGATTGGAATGATGCTGCTGATAGATTTCTTTCTGTATGTTCAGACAGACTCCAGAAGTATTGCCGCTCTGACGGCTGTTGTGTTATTGATTCCTGCTGGATTAAAACTGTCAGACCGGATTAACGGAATAATCGGATACAGGTGGCAGAACAGCAGAATTGTGAATTATGCCGGGGCTTTGGTAATTCCGGTATTTGTAATTCTGGCAATTGCTTCCATTATTATGGGAATTGTTTATGACCCGTCAATTTCATGGATGAGCAGAATAAATGCTTCATTGGATGGAAGACTGCTGCTTTCTCAAAATGCGATCATGGAGTATGGAATACCCTGGCTGAGTCAGAATATTGAAATGGTTGGCAGCGGATTCGATGCTTACGGCAACAGAGAGATTAAGGTCTATACTTATATTGATTCATTTTACGTTCAGACACTGGTTCATTACGGAATTATTTTCAAAGTTATTTTCCTTACGGTGATCACTTATGCATTGATCAGGTTTTACAGGGAAAAGCGTTATGTATTGATGTTTTTGTTTTTGCTGCTGGCATTTCATTTTCTGACCGATGATCTGCAGATGAATTTATATGCAAATACTTTCTGGTTGATTATCGGAAGCATGTTGATGAAAAACGGAAGGGATAAAGCCGGTTCCGGCTGATCGGGTCTGCCGATAACACAATAATTGAATGAGTAGGAAAGAAAGTAAACAGATGGCTAAGCAAAAATCCATAAAAATAAATTTTATAATGAATGCTGTCCTTACGATGTCAAACTTCATTTTCCCGTTGATCACATTTCCATATGTGTCACGGGTATTGCTGCCGGTTGGCACGGGAAAGGTATCATTTGCAACTTCTCTGATTTCATATTTCAGTATGTTCGCGCAGCTGGGGATACCGACTTATGGAATCAGGGCCTGTGCAAAGGTCCGGGACAACAGGGAAGAACTGACAAGAACTGCTCACGAATTGCTTTTCATAAATCTGATTATGAATGTTATCTCGTATGCGGTTCTTGTTCTTGCGCTTATATTTGTACCGAGGCTTCAGGAGGAAAGGCCGCTTTACGTGATCGTCAGCCTGACAATTATACTGACTTCAATTGGTATGGAGTGGCTGTATAAAGCGCTGGAGCAGTATACGTATATTACTGTTCGTTCCATAATTTTCAAGTTTATTGCTCTTATTGCCATGTTTTTACTGATTCATGAACAGAGTGACTATGTAATTTATGGCGGTATAACAATATTTGCTGCATCAGCATCCAATGTGTTTAATTTTGTAAATGCACATAAACATATAGATCTGAGACCGGTTGGTGGTTATAATCTGAAAAAACATCTGAAACCGGTTGGTATATTCTTTGCAATGGCATGTGCCACAACGATCTACACACATCTGGATACTGTGATGCTCGGCTTTATGGCAGCAGATGAGGATGTTGGGTATTATAATGCGGCAGTCAGAATCAAGAGTATTCTGGTCAGCATCGTTACGTCGCTTGGAACAGTGCTTCTTCCCAGAGCGTCTTATTATGTTCAGAATGGCCTGGTTGATGAATTCAGGAGAATAAGCAGAAAAGCACTGGATTTTGTATTCCTGGTGGCGGCTCCGATGATGCTGTATTTTATTTTTTTTGCTGAAGAAGGAATTTATTTTTTATCCGGAACAGCATATACAGGTTCAATTGTTCCGATGCAGATCATCATGCCTACACTTTTACTGATAGGAATCACGAATATTCTTGGAATACAGATTCTTGTACCGATGGGCAGGGAGAAGGTTGTTCTTTACTCTGAAATTGCAGGAGCAGCCGCGGATGTGGTTCTGAATCTGATTTTGATACCCGGATTTACATCAGCCGGTGCTGCCGTCGGTACTCTGGTGGCAGAGTTTGTAGTTCTGGCTGTTCAGTATTATGCCCTGAGAAATGAAATAGTGGATGTATTTAAACAGATTCATTATTTTAGAATTATAACAGCGCTGTTTTTGGGAAGCGCAGCATCGCTTTGGGTTAAAATGCTTGGGATGGGAAGCTTTTTGACACTGCTGATTTCAGCGTGCCTGTTTTTTGGAGCATATGGATTATTTTTGTTATTTACCGGGGAGCCGCTGGTAACTGAGATATTCAATCAGGTCATCGGTGGTGTGGTGAAGAAAATCAGAAAAGGGTAATGTATAATATGCGATTCACGGTATAGCTTTCTGTTTTTTGTTTATACTAGTATGGCAATTTATTATTAAGGCTGTTAAAACAGCCTTTTTCTTTTTCACTGCAGCAGCAGGGATGTCTGCAGTAATATTTTTGATCAAGAAAGGTTTGTTTATTATGAAAATCCTGTTCTATGATACCAAAAGCTATGATAAAGAGTCATTTGATAAAAAACAGAATGAATATCCGGAGATACAGATTGATTATCTGAAATCAGAGCTTTCGCCCGGCACAGCGAAGCTGGCAAAGGGATACGATGCGGTGTGTGCTTTTGTCAGCTGTGATGTGGGAACGGAGACGGTGGAGCAGCTGCATGAATCGGGGGTAAAACTGATTCTCATGAGGTGTGCCGGTTTCAATAATGTGGATATTGAAAAAGCCGGAAAATATGGCATAAAAGTCATGCGTGTTCCCGGGTATTCCCCCGAGGCAGTGGCGGAACATGCCATGGCACTGGCGCTGGCTGCAAACCGGCGGATCCACAAGGCATATGTTCGTGTACGGGAAAATGATTTCAGTCTGGGTGGAATGCTTGGCTTTAATTTTTACCGGAAAACAGCGGGAATTGTGGGAACCGGTAAAATCGGAGCTGCCATGGCCAGAATCTGCCGGGGATTTGGAATGAAGGTTATAGCCTATGACAGTTACCGGAATCCGGAGCTGGATTTTGTGACTTATGTGGAAATGGATGAACTGCTGGGGCGCAGCGATCTGATTTCTCTGCATTGTCCGCTTCTGGATGAGACATATCATCTGATTAACAGAGAAACCATCCGGAAAATGAAAGAAGGGGTGATTCTGGTGAATACTTCCCGGGGCGGTCTTGTGAAGACGGATGATCTCATCGAAGGAATCAGGGACAGAAAATTTTTTGCTGTGGGCCTTGATGTATATGAGGAAGAAAAAAAGAATGTTTTCGAGGATCGATCCGATGATATTATGGAAACTTCAGTAACAGCAAGACTTTTATCATTTCCGAATGTGGTGATTACATCTCATCAGGGATTTTTTACCCAGGAGGCTCTGTCCGCCATCAGTGAGACAACGCTGGGCAATGCCAGGGCATTTCTTAATGGAGAAAAGACCGGAAATGAAGTGTTTTAGGCTTTTTTCTGAAAAGTACTTGCCTTTTCAGGAAACTCTGATATAATATTAGAACAAATGTTCCTGATGCGATTTTGATGGGAACGAAGATAAAGTAAGATGAAGTACAAAGGGAGAGAATTTCTGCTATGTGGGGAAAGTTTAAGAAGACATTTATAGGGGACCGGAAGTTTTATGCCATGGTACTTGCCATTGCCGTTCCGATCATGATCCAGAACGGTATTACCAATTTTGTTAATCTTCTGGACAATATTATGGTAGGCCAGGTTGGGACGGAACAGATGTCCGGTGTGGCTATTGTGAATCAGCTGGTTATGGTTTATAATCTCTGTATTTTTGGAGGCCTGTCAGGAGCCGGTATTTTTACTGCCCAGTTTTACGGACAGGGTGACAGGGAAGGGATTCGCAATACATTTCGATTCAAGCTGTGGCTGGCAGCGATCCTGACGATACTGGTTGTTCTGCTGTTTTCCTTTCAGGGTGATATTCTGATCAGGATGTATCTGAACGGCAGCAGCGATGGCGGAGATATGGCACTGGCTCTTGAGTCCGGCAGAAAGTACATGATGGTTCTGATGCTGGGATTTCCTGCTTTTATGATGGTTCAGTCCTATGCCGGCACACTGCGTGAATGCGGTGAGACGGTGCTGCCCATGAAAGCGGGAATTGCAGCGGTTTTTGTCAATCTGATATTCAATTATATACTGATTTACGGAAAGCTGGGATTTCCGGCGCTGGGAGTAGTGGGTGCTGCCATTGCAACGGTTCTGTCCCGTTATGTGGAAGCTGTAATTGTTGTGGGCTGGGTGCATCTGCATACGGACAGGTGTCCGTATGTGGAAGGGCTGTACAGCTCGTTCAGGATTCCCGTGCACCTGATCCGGTCCATCATAATTAAAGGAACTCCCCTTCTGGTTAATGAAACTCTGTGGTCTTCCGGTATGGCCATGCTGGTACAGTGTTATTCTGTCCGGGGATTGAATGTGGTTGCTGCCATGAATATTTCCAATACCATCAACAATCTGTTCAGTGTGGTCTGCATCGCCCTTGGCAACGCGGTCTCCATTGTAGTAGGACAGCTTCTGGGAGCAGGCAGGATGGAAGAAGCACGGGATACAGATAACAAACTGATTGCTTTTTCCGTGCTGTGCTGTATGGGGGTGGCCGTGGTCATGGCACTGATTGCTCCTGTTTTTCCTGATCTGTATAATACAACCCGGGAAGCAAAAAGGCTGGCGGTGGATCTGATTATGCTTCAGGCTCTGTTTCTGCCGCAGAATGCTTTTCTGAATGCGTCGTATTTTACGCTTCGTTCAGGTGGGAAGACTCTGATCACGTTTTTCTTTGACAGTGTTTTTGTGTGGTGCGTCAGCGTGCCGATTGCTTTTCTTCTGAGCCGTTACACGGAGCTTAATGTTCTGTTGATTTTTATTATGGTTAATATCGGTGACTGGATCAAATGCGTGATCGGTTTTGTTCTGGTAAAAAAAGGAGTCTGGATACATAATATTATTTCAGATGAAGGAAAAAATGACTGACGATTATGCGTGGATTCTCACGAGCCAACAAATGGACAGTTTTATGTGGCAATTATGGATAGTTTTTCAGATAGCCTGTGCATATAATAAAGCTGACTTGAGAGAGTGTAATCTTACAGGCTTTAAAAATCATGGAGGAGAAATTATGTCACAGAAGACGAAAAGAATTATTATGGCTTTTTTCGGTGTTATGATCACCGGATTTTGTGTTGGTGCTTTTCAGAAGGCATCTCTGGGAGTGGATCCGTTTACCTGTCTGGTAACTGCTTTTGCCAATTTATTCCACTCCACCTACAGTACGTTTTATCTGATCATTACCGGCGCATTGTTAATTGCAGTATTCTTTATTAATCGTCATTATATTGGGATTGCGACTATTTTTAATCTGCTTGGTACCGGAATTGCA
This sequence comes from Lachnospiraceae bacterium, assembly GCA_034086685.1. Lineage (GTDB taxonomy): Bacteria > Bacillota > Clostridia > Lachnospirales > Lachnospiraceae > TWA4. Next base: position 9,676 of record JAXDZY010000101.1, on the reverse strand, counting down.
GCTGATTTCATGTATAATCTGCTGGACAGGTGTTTACCGAATCCATCTCTCGTCACCCGTTTTGCGATTCTGGCAATCGGAGTTCTGGTGACCTGTTTTTCTTCTTCTTTGTACTTTACAGCAGATCTGGGCGTTTCCGCTTACGATGCGGTTGCCCTGACAGCTGCTCATAAATATAAACTGGCGGCTTTCCGTGTCTGCCGGATCAGTACGGATCTGATCTGCGTGATTATGGGATTTTTCTGCCACGTAACCATCGGAATCGGAACTGTTATAACAGCTCTTCTGATGGGACCGATTATTCAGTGGTATAATACTCATGTATCAGAGCCTCTTTTATATGGTAAAGATGCAGAAATCTACCGGAAAAAGATGCCGAAAAGCAGAGCATAGCCGCCGGTAAAATTACATATTGTCATCATCAAAGGGCATTTCTCCCATAACACTGGAGTAAATGTCCTTTGATATATTCAGAGACATTTCTTTTGTGTTCTGAATTACCTGTTTTCTGTAAGCAGTGGGAGAGCATCCGTAAGTCCGGCGGAAAAATTTCATGAGGGATTCAGGTTTCTGATAACCGCAGGAATATGCAATGCTTTCCACAGACAGTTTCGATGATTCCAGCAAATGGCGCGCTTTCGTAATGCGGCAGTTCTGGATATATTTAATGGGTGTCATGCCGGTATGAGTTTTAAACAGTACACTCAGGTAGCTGCGGTTCAGCCCCACATAATCTGCAACATCCTCCACAAGAATAGGTTCATTAATATGTCGGTGGATATAGGTGATTGCGTGCTGGATGTAGGAATTTCCATCTGTTGTGGGTGTCTGGTTTTTCTGGGATTCTGCCAGAGTGCTGATAAAAAGAAAAAACGTTCCCAAAGCTCTGTATGTATCTGATGGATTGGAATGATTGTGGCGGATAATTTCCAGTACATATTTTTTCAGTTTTTCTCCTTCATCACAGCTGAAAATGGGGTTACCCTGGCTGAGTCCCAGGGTATCCACGATGGAACCTGCAGCTTTTCCGGAAAAGCCCACCCATATATACGTCCAGGGATTCTCAGCATCGGAGGTATAGGTTGTCTGGTAATCCGGTTCGATGAGAAATCCCTGTCCTTTTGTCAGGTGGTAGCGGATATTGTTGACCATGAACTCGCCTTCACCTTCCAGGATGTAATGGATCAGATAATAGGAACGAACAGCCGGTCCGTACCGATGGCAGGGAGCAGTTACGGAATGGCCGAAAGAATTCAGATATAGATTCAGATTGGAATCCTGCACTTCGCAGGAAGGCAGATCGATTGTAATGGAATTTTCCATATAGTTCACCTCTTTGGGTTAAACATATCATAAAAAGGATGATTCTGTCCGGGTTTGTGATAAATTCGTGAAAATATTCTAAAATCATTCGAATTCTATTGCTGTTTTCGGGAGAAATCGCTATAATGTGCATAGTGTTTACAAGAGCGGATGTTTGATCTGACTCAAAGAGGAGGAATTGTTTTGAGCAACTCGTTGGAGATATATGAAGTTTTAAATAATGATTCGGAGATACTGGAGGGAGGACAGGAATTCGCGGAGATGATGATCTGGTACCGGTGTGCGATCATGGAAGTGGAAACAAAGCTTAATGTATTAAACCAGGAATTTTCTCTGCACTATGACCGCAATCCTTTTGAATCAATTGAAACACGTCTGAAGAGTCCTTCCAGCATTGTTAATAAACTGCGAAAAAGAGGACTGGAGGTTTCTGTTGACAGTATCTGGGAGAATCTGCACGATGTTGCCGGCGTTCGGGTGGTGTGTTCCTTTCAGGAGGATATCTACAAGCTGGCCCGGATGTTGTGCAGCCAGGATGATGTGAGTTTGCTGCGGATTAAAGATTACATTAAAAATCCCAAGCCCAATGGCTACCGAAGCCTTCATCTGATTCTGGCCATACCGATTTTTCTTTCTGAGAAGAAGAAATATGTGAAGGTTGAAGTACAGTTCCGGACAATTGCCATGGATTTCTGGGCAAGTCTGGAACATAAGATGAAGTATAAAAAGAATATCAAAAATCCTGAGCAGATTGTGGAGCGTCTGACCAGATGCGCAAATACAATTCAGGAAATTGATCTGGAGATGCAAAGTATCCGAAATCTGATTGAGAAAGCCGATTAACCGCTGCTTTTTATCGCCTGCAGAGACGGTGGAAGATACAGATAAAAACGGGAAGAATTTTCTGCTGTTTCCGCAGAGAGTCCTCCCGTTTTTCATTTTCCCGTATCAGTTATCCGGTAAAAAAGGTATCTGTTCAGAATAATTTCAGAAGGTCAGAAAAGGTATCGATGGAATAATCGCAGGAATCCACTGTTCCGAATCCGTAAGCGGCATGACAGAATGGAATTTCCGCATAGACAGCGGAGTCTTTGTCGCCCTGTGTGTCGCCCACATAAACGGGAGATGAAAGATGGTTTCGCTCCATGATCAGTTTGTTGTTGGGACCTTTCAGAAGCCCGCTGCTGCCGGGGCATTCGAAATCCTTAAAGTATTTTCCAAGGCCGGTAACTTCCAGAAATGTTTCAATATAGCCGGCTTCACAGTTGCTGACAATAAACAGAGGATAACGGGTGCTCAATGCTGCCAGAGTCTGTTCCAGACAGGGATAAAGTGTACCGGGTGTGCTTCGCAGGTCAATATGTTCCTGTTCACAGCAGGCATCAATGATTTCATAACGGATTTTCGGTTCCAGATCAGGCATCATGATATCTGCAATTTCAAACAGCGGACGTCCGAACAGTTTTTTCAGATTTTCAGCAGTAGCATGAAATGCAACTTCCGGATGTCTGTTCAGAACGGAATTCCAGGCACCTGTCACCACAGCTGTTGAATCCCAGAGAGTACCGTCCAGATCAAAAATAATGCTGTCGATTTTATAGACAGGTGTCCGGGAAACGGAAATTTTGTGAGAGGATGCTGTTGAGTTGTTGTTAGTCATAGTTTTACTGTACCGGCATGGCAGGCCGGTTCCTTTCAAATGGATTCAAAATGAACGGTTGAACCATGTGAAATATTTTTGAAAGTACATGGATAAACCGGTTATCATTTTCCAGTACAGTTTATCTGAAAAGTGCGGGAATTACAAGAGAAAGCGGAAAGCTGTTGAGTGAATTTACTTTTTTTGGTATAATGTCTGAGAAAAAGGCCATTTTGATGCTGTAAATACAGAAGGCCGTTAATACGGAAAGCAATGATCCGGCAGTCAGCCGGGTATTGCTGAAAAAGAAAGAAGAGAGAAATATGGACTACATTGATTATGTGATTGAAGAAGCGAAAAAGATTCTTTCCATTGACAGCCCCTGTGGTTATACCGGGGAAGTAATCCGCTATCTGAAAGAAACCTACGAGAGTATGAGTTATGAGACAACGATTACCAATAAAGGCGGACTGCTTGTGGATTTTGGCGGTAAGGATTGTGACAGGGGGATTCTTCTGGAGACACATGTTGATACCCTGGGCGGTATGGTTTCAGAGATTCTGCCGGGAGGGACGCTGAGAATTTCACCGCTGGGCGGTCTGAATGCCTCCAACTGCGAGGCGGAGAACTGCCGGGTCATTACACGTTTTGACGGAGAATATGAAGGAACCTTTCAGGTGAGGAATGCTTCTGTTCATGTGAATGGAAATCTCAATAAGGTGGAGCGGAACTTTGATAATATGGAAGTTTTGCTGGATGAGAAAGTCTTTTCACAGGAAGATGTGAGAAAACTGGGGATTATGGAGGGAGATATCGTATGCATGGATCCCCGGACACGTTATACGGCCTCCGGTTTTCTTAAAAGCCGTTTTCTGGATGATAAACTGAGTGTGGCTATTGCTCTGGGAGTTGCAAAGTATCTGCATGATGAAAAGGTGGAATTGCCCAGAAGGACCTGGCAGCATATTACGGTATATGAGGAGGTTGGCCATGGCGGTGCCGCGTCTGTGCCGGAAGGAGTGACAGAAGCACTGTCTGTGGATATGGGCTGTGTGGGCGAAGGACTGAATTGTACCGAATATCAGGTATCCATCTGTGCAAAGGATTCTGTTGGTCCCTATTCCTATGATATGGTAACGAAACTGATCCGGATCGCAAAAGAACATAATATTGACTTTGCTGTGGATGTTTATCCGCATTATGGTTCCGATGTGGATGTCACGCTGGGTGCGGGGCATGATGTGATGCATGGTCTGATCGGAGCCGGCGTGTATGCCTCTCATGGTTATGAGAGAGTTCATCGGGATGGAATTTCTGCTGCTTATGAATTGCTGAAGCAATATGTTTTGAATCAGCACTAATGTGTCATAAGTCAATTTAAGAAAGGACGGCATTTGTGAATGCATAATTTTGAATGGGATAAAGTATTATTCCTGGAAAAGGGTAAAAAGGGACTGCATCGGGTGATTTTCGGCAGGACACTTATGATTCTGGTATCGTTTCTGATTCAGTTCGGGCTGTTTTTCCTGCTGTTTTCACTTCTGAGCCAGTATATGGCAGTTACCTTATGGGTATATATACTGTTTATTGTCGTGATAGAATTGCTTATTGTGAATAAACAGAGTAATCCTGCAATGAAAGTATCCTGGATTCTGGTTACCATGGTTTTTCCTGTGGTAGGAGGCATGCTTTTTCTTTATGTGGATCTGAATATCGGTAGCAGAGTGATCAATCACCGGCTGAGTGAGATTTATGATATGACACATAAATATGTACGATCCAATCCGGAAACGCTTGAAGAACTGAAGAAAGCTGATCCGGGCATGGAGCATATGGCCCGTTATCTGGCCGGCAACGGGAATAATCAGGTTTATCAGAACACCCGTGTAACTTATTTTCCATCCGGGGAAGATAAGTTTGAAGAAATGCTGGTGCAGCTGGAAAAGGCGGAAAAATTTATTTTTCTGGAGTATTTTATCATCTGTGAAGGATATATGTGGGGCCGGGTTCTGAAGATTCTCGAGGAAAAAGTCAAGCAGGGTGTGGAAGTCCGTGTTATGTATGATGGTTTTAATACATTGACCTATCTTCCGGCCCATTATCCCGGAAAACTGGAGGCACTGGGAATCCGCTGCAAAGTATTTTCGCCCATCCGTCCTGTATTTTCCACCACTTATAATAACCGGGATCACCGGAAAGTACTGGTTATTGACGGCCATACCGGTTTTACAGGAGGAATCAATCTGGCGGATGAGTATATTAATCAGAAAGAACGTTTCGGGCACTGGAAGGACACTGCAGTCATGCTTCAGGGCGAGGCGGTTCAGGGACTTACCCAGATGTTCCTGCAGATGTGGAATATTACGGAAAAATCGCCTGTGCTGGAGCCGTATCTGGATCCTGGTCTGAGCAGATACTGTGTTGACAGCCTGAAATTGTCGGAAGGTTTTGTGCTTCCGTACAGTGACAGCCCGTTTGATGATGAACAGGTGGGAAAGCTGGTGTATCTGGATATGATTAACCGGGCTGACCGGTATGTGCATATTATGACACCGTATCTGATTCTGGATTACGAGCTGACAGAGGCACTGACTTTTGCAGCCAAAAGAGGGGTTGATGTAAAGATTATCCTTCCGCATATTCCGGATAAAATTACGGCATTTGCTCTGGCTAAAACCCATTATCATGAATTGCTGCGTGCAGGAGTTCATATTTATGAATACACACCGGGTTTTGTTCATGCAAAAGTGGTGATCTGTGATGATGAAAAAGCTGTGGTGGGCACTATTAACCTGGATTACAGGAGCCTGTACCTGCATTTTGAGGATGCGGTTCTCCTGTATCAGGTGCCTGAGAATGCAGAAATTGAGGCAGATGTTCAGAATACACTGAAAAAATGTCATGAGGTGACCATGGAGGATGTGCGGCATGAAAAGCTTCATATCCGTCTGCTGGGAATCCTTCTGAAAGTTCTGGCGCCATTGATGTGATTCTGCACCATTGATTTGTTTTTCTTTAATGAGGAGATTATATGAGATTATTGATTGCTGATGATGAAAAAGAACTGACCAGTGCACTGAAAATGTATTTTTCTCACCATAATTATGTGGTTGATGTGGCTGATAACGGGAGAAAGGCACTGGAACAGGCCATGTCCGGCATATATGATGGTATTATTCTGGATATCATGATGCCGTATATGGATGGACTTCAGGTACTGCAGACCATGCGTGATAATGATGTGCAGACGCCTGTACTGCTGCTGTCGGCCAAAGGTGAACTGGAAGACCGGGTTGCAGGACTTGACATGGGGGCGGATGATTATCTTCCGAAACCTTTTGCCATGAAGGAACTGATGGCAAGAGTCCGTGCCATGACCAGGAGAAATACGGTTCTGGTCAGCGATCAGCCTGAATTTGGAGGAATGCGTCTGAATCGTGAGCTTTCCCGGCTGGAATACGGAGAACATGTTATTCATCTGCCCTCCAAAGAGTTTCAGCTGATGGAAATTCTCATGAGAAATCCGGGAATATTGATATCTTCAGAACAGATCATGGAGCGGATCTGGGGCTCCGGTACAGATACAGAGATGAACATTATATGTGTTTATATTACATATCTCCGCAGAAAAATTTCCTCTCTGGGGGCACCTGTGGAAATTCGTTCTTCCCGGGGAATCGGATATCAGCTTGTAGAGTGTGAAAAAAATTGATGATACAGAAACTTCAGCGGAGATTTGTCCTGATTACCATGTGCTGCCTGTCACTGATCGTATTCATTCTGATTGGAATGATCAATGTACTGAATTATGTTCAGATGGATGCACAGAATAAAAATCTGCTTCAGATTCTGGAGGAACATGACGGCAGTTTTCCCAAAGGAAAACGTCGTCAGAAACATCCGGATGATCAGGACAGAAATTCTAAGGATGTTTATCCGGGAAATTCGTATAAAAATTTTTTGCTGCCGTTTCTTTCGGGTCGAATGTCGGAAGAAACGGAATATGAGATTCGTTATTTTACAGTCCGTGAATCGGGGCAGGGAGAAAAGGAGATGGATTTGAGTCATATTGCAGCCATTTCCGGGGAAAATGCTCTTGCATTTGTAATAAGAGTTGAAAACAGCGGAAAAACAGAAGGCTATCTGTCTCATTACCGGTATCTTGTTTCGGAAAGAGAAGACAGTACTCTTTATATATTTCTCGATTGCCGGAATGAAATTACTGCTTTTCGAAATCATATTCTCCTGTCACTGTTTGCCGGCCTGGTACTGATTCTTATGGTACTGCTGCCTGTTCGGATCCTTTCCAGGCGCGCAATGCGGCCTGTTCAGGACAGTATCATCAGACAAAAGCAATTTGTTACCGATGCCGGTCATGAATTAAAAACTCCTCTGGCAATTATTTCTGCCAATGTGGAGGTTCTGGAACTGTGTGAAGAAGAAAATGAGTGGACCAGAAGCATAAAAAAACAGGTGGAGCGGATGAATTTACTGATCTGCAATCTGCTTATGCTGGCAAAGCTGGATGAAATGCAGGAAGAAGAGGAGATACAGAATTTTCTGTTCGGCGAAACGGTTCAAAAGGCTGCAGAGTCATTTTTTGTTGTAGCTTCCGGAAAAAAAGTTTCCATAGAGACTGACATCGACTGTTCTGCAGTGGTGAAAGGAAATCCTTCAAGGTTGAATCAGCTGATTGTGATTCTGATTGATAATGCTGTAAAGTATACGGATCAGGGCGGGGTCATCCGCATTGTATGTGGGCTGACAGACAGGCAGGTGATTCTGACGGTCTGGAATTCGTGCGATCCTTTACCGGATCATGAACTTTCAAGGCTGTTCGACCGTTTTTACCGGAATGATTCATCCCGTTCAAGACAGACGGGAGGCTATGGAATCGGTTTGTCGGCTGCTCAGGCCATAGTGAAGGCACACAGGGGAAGGATAACAGTGGAAAATCAGGCCGGAGGGATCTGCTTTACAGTAAATCTGCCCCGTACATGATTATACATTCTGAAAAAGAAGATATTTATTTCGGAGACATGATGATGAAAATTTCAGTAAAAAAGAATCAGTCTGAAGATATGAAAACTGAAATCCCGTCTGAGAATATAAATGCCCGGACCATGGAAGTTATTTATCCTGAGAGGCAGCAGATATGTATTGAATTGCAGAAACTGGCAGATGAAGAGTATTGCCGTTTTCATTCCCGCCTGTGTCCGGGAACAGAAGGAATTCTGGGAGTCAGGACTCCAAAACTGAGAAAATATGCCGGAGAAATTGTGAACAGGTATGGGCAGCAGGTAATAAATAAGGACTGGTATACTCTGCAGTATGTCAGAAGCTGTAAGCTTTCTGCAAAAGAATCCGTCAATTGCCCGGTTCCGGATTTTTATTATGAAGAAAAGCTTCTGACCGGCATTCTGCTTGGAATGTGGAAAGCTCCCGATCCGCAGGATATGGAACAGATGCTGGAGTATTTCCTCCCTCTGATTGATAACTGGGCTGTCTGCGACCTTACCTGCGGAGGGCTGAAATATATCAAAAAACACAGAGAGTATTTTTATCCGGTTCTCCAGAAATACCTGAAAAGTACGCAGACCTGGACTGTGCGTTTTGGAATTGTACTTCTGATGAATTACTACACGGATGATAAGTATTTCTATGATCTTCTTCTGTTGTATGAACAGATCCATCATGAAGATTATTATGTAAAAATGGCTGTCGCATGGGCATATTCTATTCTTCTGGTTAAATTTTTCGAGCCGACCTTTTTATTTCTTGAGAATTGCAGCCTTGACTTTATGACATTTCAAAAGACTGTTCAGAAAGCCTGTGAATCAAGGAGGATCAATGATGAGCGGAAGAAAAGGCTGCGCCGGTTGAGAGACAGCAGAAAAGGATTGAAATAAATGAAAATAACAATAGATCACTGCCCGGATGATATGTTTGATACTGCGGTAATACTTGCGGGCGGAAAATCAAGCCGTATGGGATTTGATAAACAGCTGCTGGAAAGAGATCATAAACATCTGGCTGTATATCTGGCCGAGGAGCTTTTGAAACAGTTTCGGGAGGTCCTTGTGGTGACCAATACACCTGAGCTGTACAGAGAGGCGCCTGTTCGTACCTGCAGCGATATTTATCCCGGACAGGGTCCCATCAGCGGGATGCACAGTGCGTTTTGTCACAGTGATTCCGAGTATATTTTTGTGCTGGCCTGTGATATGACCGGATTCAGCGCAGATTATGCCTGTTATCAGGCCCGGCGTATGTCACAGGAAAAAACGGAAGCGTGCGTCACCATGCGTGGGGATAAAATGGAGCCTTTTCACGGCTTTTACAGAAGAAGCCTCCTGCCGGATATGGAAAAAAAGCTTCAGAAGCATCAAACTTCTATTTTTAAACTGCTGATGAAACATTCGGTAACCGGTATACGGGAAGATGAGATGAAACGTTATGTGGATCCGGAAAGTCTGTTTCGTAATCTGAATACGCCGGAGGATTACCGGAGATTTCAGTGTACCGATGCAAATTGACGCATAATCGGACAGGCTTTTTATGACGGGATATATGGATAAATGAAAATCCTAATCCCCCAGCTATGCTGGGGAGAATGGAATAAGTGGATAACGTTGAAGATATGATAAAAAGCCTCCTGTGTTATAATGAGAATGGTGTCGCAAGCCAAACTCAGAATATAACACAGGAGGCGGT
>JAXDZY010000139.1:0-8642 GCA_034086685.1 Lachnospiraceae bacterium | reverse complement strand
GAACTGTTTTTCATGCTTTGCGATGACATTCAGGACATGGATCTGACAACAGCACTGAAAAGCCTGATGGCTTTATTTGTGGAGTATTTAAACCATTACACAGCTGAGAACACAAAACAGGTTAAAAGTCAACTCATCAATCGGATTGGCTCACAGCCCTTATTTATTCAGGCATTGTTTGGAAATCTCAGCTGGGAAAGTTGAGTATTTTATATTACCATACACATTGTATGATTATATTCCGGATTTTACAATCATTTTCACGGATTTACTTTTTATTAACTCCACACTAAAATAATTATTACAAAACAACGAATATACGAAAAAGAAAGGAAAAAAATTATGCTTAATGCCAGAGAAAATATGGATGCCGTTATCAAAGGCGGTAATCCCGAAAGATTTGCGAACAATTATGAAGCCATTCAGTTAATGTTCCATCCTTTTATGATGCACAACCCTTCCCCCCAGCCGGGACAGTTAAATGTGGTTGATGCATGGGGCGTTACCAACAGCTGGCCGGAAAATGTTCCCGGAATGTTCCCTGTTCATACCCCCGACAAAATTGTAATCAAGGATTTTGAAGCCTGGAAAGAAACTCTCAAGGCTCCTTCCTTAAAGTTCACAGACGAAGAATGGGCTGCATTCAAAGCGCAGTATGATGCTGTTGACAGTACACAGTCCTATAAAGCGCCTTTTGTAGCTCCCGGTATTTTTGAGAGAATGCATCACTGTGCAGGTATTGATAATACTTTAATTGCCTTCTATGACTATGAAGATGAAGTACATGATCTGATTAAATACATCACCGAATGGGAACTGGAACTGGCTGAAGGAATCTGCTCAAATCTGAAGCCCGACGCAGTGTTCCATCATGATGACTGGGGCAGCATGAACAGCACATTTATCAGTCCTTCCATGTTTGAAGAATTCTTTGTGGATGCTTACAGGGAAGTTTATAAATACTACCACGAGCACGGCTGCAAATATGTATTCCATCATTCTGACAGCTATGGCGCTACTCTTGTTCCTGCCATGATTGAAATGGGTATCGACGTATGGCAGGGCTGCATGTCTTCCAACGATCTGCCTGCTCTGGTTAAAAAATACGGTGATAAAATTACATTTATGGGTGGTTTCGACGGCGCTATGATCGACTGTCCTGACGCAACTCCTGAAATGGTTAAAAAATGTGTCTATGAAATGCTTGATGCTGTAGGTACACCGAAAGGATTTATCCCCTGCATCGCTCAGGGTGGCCCCGGCTCTGTATTCCCCAATGTATATCAGTGGCTGGTTGATGCAATTGATGAATACAGCATTGAAAAACTGAATGTTAAAAAGGAAGATATCACACGTCTGCCTCTGCAGATTATGTTCTGATTTTCTTCTGAAATAATCTGTTTAAAAGAGGAGGTTTAAGTATGAGTAAGTCAAACAAAAGCGGGATCGTTGCATTCTTTACTGTACTCCTGATTGCAGCCATGTTTATGGCCAATTACGGCAATTATCAGCTTGCAGCTATCCCTGGAAAAATTTATGAAACCTATCATCTGACAGACGCACAGTTCTCCAGTCTGATGACCGGTCCCATGCTTCCCAGTATTTTCCTGAGTATCATCATCGGTATTCTTGTGGATAAATTTGGTGTTAAAAATATCGTTTCCATCTGCCTGATCATCAGTCTTGCAGGTTTTATACTGAGAATATTTGTTTCCACATACACCGGTATGCTGATTGCCATGGCTCTTACCGGATTTGCGGGTATGGTACTCAATGCAAATATTTCCAAAATCGCAGCATCCGTATACTCTCCTGACAAAATCGGTACCATGGTTGGTATCTTTATGGCAGCTTCTACCGGCTCCATGGCAGTTGCCTATGGTACAACCGCTATGATTCCTTCCGTGGAAATCGCTTTCTGGATTGCAGCAGGCTTAAGTATCGCAGTAACTATTATATGGATTCTCTTTGTAAAGGAATCCTATTTCGTTCAGGAAGATGCTCCGGCAATGCCCACCGCTCCTGTAGGTGAGGCTCTTGCAGCCAGCTTCAAAAGTGTAAACATCTGGCTTCTTGGTCTGTCACTCATGTTTATGATGGGCGGAGCCATGATCGTTGCAAACTTCCATGTGGGTGCTCTTGCTGCGCTGAAAGGATATGAAGAAGCATACGCAGGCACATTCGCTACTGTTCTGATGATCGGTTCCCTGCTGGGATCCATCTTTGTTCCCGTCGCTGCTTCTAAAACCGGCAAAAACACAGGTATATTTATCCTGGTCATCACTCTGATTGCAGGTTTCTGCTGCATCGGCATTACCCGCTTATCCACCACCGGTATTTACGTTGCTTCCTTCCTGAACGGCTTCCTTCGGAGCGGCACCATCTCTGTATGTATGTCCCTACCTGTTATGTTTAAGGAAATCGGACCCAGATATGCAGGTACTGCAGGTGGTCTTACCGTTACACTGGAGCTTCTTGGCGCAGTAATTATCCCCACATATATTATCGTGCCCCTTGCAGGAGCAGGTAATTTTCACGGATATTTCCTGTATGGATGTGTCAGCATGATCATTTCCGCTGTACTGGCATTTATCGTAATTCAAAGAAGCAAGGCTTTTTCATAATTCATAAGGAGGTCCATTATGTTAACACCCAGACAGAATTTTTATGAAGCTGCCAAAGGCGGCAATCCCGACCGTTTTGCAAACCAGTATGAAGCGCTGCGTCTGTGCCTGAATCCCGCTATGATTCACAGTCCTTCTCCCAGACCGGGTGAACTGAACGTTGTAAATGCCTGGGGCATCACCAACAGTTTTCCCGAAAACACCCCCGGTATGTTCCCGGTTCATACCCCTGATAAAATCGTAATCAAGGACATTGAACACTGGCAGGATTACGTACATGCACCCAGTCTTGATTTTCCTCAGGGAGAATGGGATATGTTCAAAGCCATCTATGATTCTGTAGATACCAGTCTGGCATACAAGGCGGCTTTTATAGCGCCCGGATTATTTGAAATGTGTCATCACCTTGGTGAAATGCAGAATACCATGATCAATCTGATTGAATATGAAGATGAAATGCATGATCTGATCAAATACCTGACCGACTATGAACTGCGTCTGGCTGATCTGATCTGCTCCAGACTGAAGCCTGATGCACTGTTCCATCACGACGATCTGGGCAGCAGAACCAGCACATTCATGAGTCCTGCCATGTTCGAAGAATTCTTTGTAGATGCATATAAGGAAATCTACGGCTACTATAAATCACATGGATGTGAGCTGATTATACATCACTCTGACAGTTACGGTGCTACTCTGATTCCCTGCATGAAAGAAATGGGTGTTGACGTATGGCAGGGCTGTATGTCCACTAACAATATCCCCGCCATCAGAAAACAGTACTGCGGTGAAATAGGCTTCATGGGAGGTTTCGATGGTGCTGATTACGACATTCCCGACTGGAACAGAGATACCATCCGCAAACAGGTATTCAAAGCCCTTGATGAAGCAGAATCACCCAGAGGCTACATCCCCTGTATTGCTCAGGGTGGTCCCGGCTCCATCTATGACGGTGTCTATGAAACGATTTTTGAAGCCATTGATGATTATAACGAACTGCATTTCGGTATCAGCAAGGCTGAAATCAAACGCAGCCCTCTCCAGTTTGAAAAGAAAGGCTATATGTAAATCTCTTTATCGGAAACCGGAGCTGCTTTCTTTATCAGTCCTTATCTACCTTTCATCCGGACCATAGATAAGCCTGTATGACAATAATATGTAAAGGCGATTATCCAGATCATCCAGATCCAGATCCACCAGTTCTCTGATGCGATCCATCCGGTTGATGAACGAACTTCTGTGAATATACAATGCCCTGGCTGCGGCTACGGCATTGTATTTTTCTTTTACATAAGTATATAATGTCCGGGAGAATGAGGTTTCATGAATCATATCGTACTCCTGCAGCTTTAAAACCGCAGGATGACAGATCTGATCCACCCGGAAATCAGCGGCTCCTTTTTTCAGCAGAAATTCCAGCGCAAATTCATCAAAAAGCCGGTATCTTTTTTCTCTCATTTCATCTGGATGCCGCATGCCCCTATCCATGGCAAACTGCGCCTGATTCATGGCTGCTGTCACATTTTCCAGATGAGAAATATCTGAAAACATGCGGCTGACAAATATATAGGTTGCAAACTGATCTGCTATCTGTTTCAGAGCATCTGTAAGTCCCTTATCTTTTCCCGATTTCCTCTCAAATAATGATTCATTATAAAGCACAATAATTTTCCCGTCTTTAATAACACAGAAAGTCCCCGGAATCATATCTTCCATCTGCCTGCAGACATAGGATGCACTGTAAATAAAAACACCTTCATTTCCAGAAATCATCAGCCCGATATACCAGTGATCATCCAGACGGCTCTGGTTCTCCAGCATTGTCTGATAAAAAGCCTCCATATCCACAGGCAGCGTTGCATAAATATCGATCAAAAAACGGTGCAGTTTCTGCCTGTGATAAACTGAATTTTCAAAACTGCTGCTTTGCTGATACAGGGCTTCCAGAAAAACACCTGCACAATCAAACATCGTTTTCGCATACTCCAGATCCACGTATTCATCCACGAGCAGAGATAATCTCCCTACAAACTGCTCATCATAGAAAATATTTTTATAAACAACTGTTTCACCATAGGTGTATACAAAAGCTTCTCTGTACTCTTCAAGATTTTTGAATTCATCCTGATTCCGCAGATCATTGGCTATATCAAACGGCAGATAATTATGAGAATCCACCATATCCATCAGCTTTTGTGAAGAAACCGTATAGGCAATGTAACGGAAATTCGGGTCGAGCAATGCAACCGAGCGGTCCAGAAAATCACTGATTACTTCAATCATGGTCTGAAAATCCAGCCGTTTATTCAGAACCTCGTTCATCTTTGCTTCCCATTCATTAAAAGCTTCTTTAATATAAATCAGCAGATTGAATGCCATGGATTCCGAAAGCGAATCCTCCAGCACGATAATTTCATTATCAGGATGAGGCGGTATTGTCTCCGGTGGACTCAGACAGATCAGAACCGCCTGTCTGACCCGCCTGACACAGCTGTCCAGTTCCTCCGGATGCACCAGAACAATATGTTCCTCCATATCAAAAAAAACATTATAGAAAACCGGCGTTTTGACATATATATCCCGGGTAACATCTGCATACCGGATATCAAAATATTTCTGCAGATGATGCAGTATCATGATCCCGTTAATTTTCATGCTGCTCCTCCTGTTTCTATTTTTCCAGCAGATTCAGTGCTTTCATCGCTTTCCATATGCCATCATTTTCCACTGTATCGGTCACATAGCTGGTATACGGATCCAGGACCGGATCATGCACTTTCATGGCGACTGCATTGGGTGAATATTCAAACATGGGCAGATCATTGCTGCTGTCACCGAACACATATGTATCTTCCAGAGCAACATCAAACAGCTCCTGAACTTTCTGTATGGCTTTTGCCTTTGTAAATCCTTTCGGCACCATTTCATAAAAACCATCGCCCCGCACAATGATATCCATCTGATCACGAATCAGATCAAAGATCAGTTCCTCATGACTTTCCCCGTCCGTCCAGATTACAAATTTATCAAAAAATGTCTCTTCCGGATCCCAGTCATAAAAAATGGTCATATCTCCATCCGCATTGAGCCCGTTTCCGTTTTTCAGAAAACGGAAAGCGGGTCTGTCGGGCACGGAAAAATAAAATACTTCTCCTTCCAGTATAGCCCCTACACCGGCTTCCTGTACCGCCCGGGCAATCTGCACACAAAAGTCTTTACTCAGCCCGTCATGGCTCAGGCTTTTTCCCTGGTATACGATTTCCGTACCGCATCCGCACAGCATTCCGTCGAACCCCACATTCCTGATTCTGAGAGGCACACAGGCCTTTGTTCTCCCAGTATTGATAAATGTCAGATGTCCGGCTTCTCTGGCGGACTGAATTGCCCGAACTGCACTTTCAGGAACTTCATTCGTTATCTCGCTTAATATCGTTCCATCAATATCAAAAAACAATGCTTTTCTCATATCACTCATATTTCTCCCTTATATTAACTTCTGCATTAAAAGAGAGGTACACCCGCGGATGCACCCCTTCATATAAAGCGCATGCTTCCTGCTGAAATCAGTCAGGAGCAGAACCTGCGCTTCTATTGTACAATATCTTTGTAAAGAACACTACTGATAAAATCCTGAACAATCCGTAATTATTCCTCCAGACCATCTTCGTATTCAGAAGCTGACAGTAATTCATCCAGTTCGGAGTCATCGAATAATTTAACCTTTATGATCCAGTTTGCATATGCATCTTCGTTGATTAATTCAGGTGAATCATCCAGTTCTTCGTTGGATTCAATGATGGTACCACTGACAGGTGTAAAGACTTCCAATGTTGTTCTGGAAGATTCCAGTTCTGTAAAAACATCACCGGCAGAGATATCTTCATCAGCTTCAGGAAGTTCTACGAACAAAATATCACCTAACTGTTCCTGAGCGTAATCTGTAATACCCATAACTGCCACATCGCCTTCAACCCTAACCCATACATGTTCCCTGGTGTACTTTAATTCTTCAGGAATATCACTCATAATATCAGTCTCCTTCAATGATAGAATATCTACCGGTCTGCACGAACCGGAAACGTTCTGAAACGTTTTTAAGCTTAATTAAGATTAGCATTAATCTACCCTGCGGTCAAGTGTAAAATATCAAAAATAAGATAAATTTACCACCTGAAAACAGGGTTTCTCAAACCGGTATTATTGTCACTGAAAGCAGCACAGCGACCTTGCCGTTTACAGGTAAAAAACACCTGTAATTTGCGGATATTTCAGTTTCTTATCAGTTTTTTATAATAAAAATGACACAGTACACGGATAAATATACCACATGTACTGTGTCACGCTATTACTTTCCGGCTGCGCAGTCAGATACTGCGCATATACAGATCAGATTAAAGACCTGCCTGCTCCATCAGGCTGGGAATCTTATCTTCCCAACCAAGTGTCATTACATGAACACCCTGGCAGTAAGGCTTGCATTCACGGATAATACGTGCAGCAATTTCAACACCGGTAATACCAGCTTTTGTCTTTTCCTTGTCAGCCTTCAGTTCATCGAAGATAGATTCAGGAATAGATACACCGGCTACATTGCCATTCATGAAACGGCACATACCAACAGACTTGGGAATAATAATACCCAGCTGAACGGGTTTGCCAAACTGTTTAGCCTTTTCCATGAATTTAATGAACTGCTCGGAATCGAATACAGCCTGAGTCTGGAAGAATTCAGCACCTGCAGCGATCTTGCGTTCCATCTTTACAAGCTGTGCATCTACGGAATCACTGCAAGGAGATACTACAGCACCCTTTGCAAAAGAAGGAGCTTCACCTACCAGATCAAGACCTGCAAGATCCTTGCCCTGTTCCAGCTGACACATGGTGTACAGAAGGGAAGCTGAGTCAAGGTCGAATACAGGCTTAGCCTGAGGATGATCACCAATAAATGTATGGTCACCGGTCAGTGCCAGCACGTTATCGATACCGAACATTGCAGCACTAAGAAGGTCTGACTGCAGTGCAAGTCTGTTTCTGTCACGGCAGGTCATCTGGAAGATGGGGTTAAAACCTGCATCCTTCAGAGCCTTACATACTGCAAGAGAACCAAGACGCATTACAGATGACTGATTATCAGTTACGTTAATTGCATGAACATTAGTAAGATACTTTTTAGCGTCTTCAATCAGTTCGTCAGCATGACATCCCTTGGGCGGGCCAACTTCTGCGGAGATAACAAATTCTCCCTGTTTAAACAATTCTGTAATTTTCATTTTTCACTGCTCCTAACATATTTCAGTTCTATGATAATTTATTCTGACTGTTTACATGCACCTGTTGCTTTAACTGTTGAGAAATCATGCAGCTTGGTAGGACACTTAAGAACGTCTAAACGGCCCTGAGCCTCAAGGCGTCTGTAGATTCTTTCCCAACCACATTCCATATTGGGATCAACTTCGCATTTGCCTTCTTTGGTACCACCGCAGGGTCCGTTAACAAGACTCTTGGAGCAGGCTGTAATAGGGCAAATACCGCCGGTCATATTCAGGAAACATTCACCACACTGATCACAATCTACTTCCAGTGCAGTTACACCCTGATAACCGGGAAGCTCGATTGTATCACATGCAGCACATACTTTCTTGTCTTCAAAGATTTCAGCAACAGTCTGTACACCCACACCACAGGAGAGAACCAGAATCATATCTGCCTCCTCGATCTGGGGAATATATGCTTTCAAACGAAGTTTAAAATTCTCAGGATTACAAACGTAATCTGTTGTCATAATACCAGTTACTTTTCCTGCATCACAAAGTTCCTTTTCCAGTTCATTTGCTTCTGCTTCAGGAAAACCTACTTCCTTGCATCCGTGGCAGTTGATAATGAAAGCTTTGCCGTCTACCAGCGATGCAATGGCTTCTCTGGATTTTAAGGTTGTCATTAACATTTTTTCTTCATCTCCATAACCATTGTCTTGCCGACACCAATCTTAGTTACCAACGGGATCTTGGATGAACAGAT
>JAXDZY010000128.1:0-22139 GCA_034086685.1 Lachnospiraceae bacterium | reverse complement strand
ACATTATACATGTAACGGAAGAAAGGTGGTAGTCGTTAGCCACCTTTTTTCTTATTTTAGGCAAATTTACAGGGGGAGTTATGATTCTGATGAACCATAACTCCCCCTGTTACGACTGTCTATTTCCCGACAGCCCCTTTTAACTTCTCACCGAATCGAAAACAAACTGCAGCTATTCCACGCTTTTCAGCGATTCTACCATATCGATCTGCTTCAGCTTTCCATACATAACCCCATTAACGAATACCGCAAATGCTATGGTAAACAGCATACTGTACAGGTAGCTCTGAATACTGATATTGCGCCCGAACATAATCATATCCACTTCCAGAGTCAGTATCAGATACTGATGAAGCCAGGTGCCCATAAACAGACCGGCAATGATTCCGAAAAAGGTCAGAAATACATTTTCCCGGTAAACATACATGGCAACTTCCATGTCATAAAAACCAAGAACTTTAAGAGAAGCCAGTTCCCGGCGCCGTTCGGATATATTGATATTGTTCAGATTAAACAGTACTACAAATACCAGAAGGCCAGCGGAGATAATCAGTACCCACACAACCAGATTCAGAGCATTCATCATGTCATCCACTGTTGCCTGGCGTTCCGTCACCATGGAAACGGAGGTGATCAGCTCTTTCGCCAGAAGATACTCGGCCAGTGCTTCCTGATGTGCAGTGTCCATTTCTTTCGAAAACTTCAGAAACAGTTCATTATATGCCGGTTCTTCCCCGTAAAGCTGCCGGTAAAAAGCCGGCGTTACATATACATAATGATACAGATAGTTCTCGGCAACTGCCGTTACCTTCACTTCTCTTCGTGTCATATCATCCAGTTTCAGAGTTATGGAATCTCCCGCCTGTACTCCCAGAGTTCGTGCCAGCTTTTCGGTAATGATCACACCGTCATCCGTCAGTATATATTTTTCATCCGTGATACGATCATGAAGATCCAGATAATCTTTCATTTTTTCCGTATCTTCCACCACATAAAGATATACTGTTTTTTCAGCCTCCCCGGTGGAAGCATCCAGCGAAATCTGACGTGCCTCCATACCACTTTCCACATCCGGCTGTTCTTTTGTGATTTCCCGGATCAGAGCAGCCTTTTCATCCGGAGATGCCTCCTCGTCTATACTGCAGCAGACAGAATATGTCCATATATTTTTATACTGATTATTCACGATCTCTGCAATGGAATCATGAAGTCCAAAGCTTACCAGCAGAAGAGCCATACACCCTCCTATGCCGAATACAGTCATGAACAGCCGTTTTTTATAGCGGACCAGATTGCGGATAGTAGATTTCATACTGAAATTCAGCCGTTTCCAGATGAAAGGAAGCCGTTCCAGCAATACTCTTTTTCCCTGTTTGGGAGCAGGAGGCCTCATAAGGGCAGCCGGAGTGGAAAGCAGCTCCTTATAGCAGGCAGCAAATGCGGCACCTACCGTACATAAAACAGCAAGCCCGATGGAAAAAAGACATACGCCCGGATGAAGAGGCATCAGCATATACTGTGTATTGCTGTACAGCATCCCATAGGCGGTCATAATTACATAAGGCAGCAGCTTTGAGCCCAGCAGAACCCCGAAAATACCGCCGGCCAGAGTAGCACTGAGCGCATAAAGTATGTACTTGGAAGCAATGGAAAGCTTTCCATACCCCAGTGCTTTCATGGTACCGATTAATGTCCGTTCTTCTTCTATCATACGGGTCATGGTGGTCAGACTGACCAGAGCAGCCACCAGGAAAAAAATGGCGGGAAAAACTTTGCCGATGGCGCCGATCCGTTCCGCATCCATACCATATTCCACACTGGTCTGAACCGTATCACGATCCAGCACATACCATTTTCCTTCATCCAGTTCTTTCAGAGCTTTTTCTCCATCTGCAATATCGTCTTCTGCATCTTTAAGTTCAGGCTCTGCTTTTGCAAGAGCATCTTCATACTCTTTCCAGCCATCATCCAGTTCAGTCCGGGCATCAGCCAGCTCCAGCCGGGCATCCTCAAGTTCTTTCCAGCCATCATCCAGCTCTTTTTTCGCGTCTGCCAGTTCAATTGCTCCCTCATCCAGCTGCTTTCTGGAATCCGTAAGCTCTTTTTCTCCGTTGTCCAGTTCTTTTTTTGCATTATCAAGCTGTACACGGGAATCAGCCAGCTGTCGGGCTCCCGACTGATAGGCAGCCTCTCCGTCTTCCAGCTGTTTTCCGGCATTTTTCAGTTCCTGTTCGGAGCTGTCAAGCTCTGTCTGACCATTTTCCAGCTGACTGCGGCTGGCTTCCAGTTCTGCTTCTTTTGCCTGTAATGTCTGCTGACCCTGATCAAGCTCAGACTGGGCTGCCTGAATTGAAACATATCCTGCCTCCAGCTGACTTTCAGCCTCGGTCAGCTGTTTTTTCGATGCTTCCAGTTCCTCTTTTTCTGAATCAAGCTGTACCCGGGCCTCCCGAAGCTGTGCCCGCCCGTCTTCCAGCTGAGCGGCAGTCTGATCCAGTATCTCTTTGGATGCTGCCAGCTCTGCTGCAGAAGCCTCATACTGCTCCTGACCTTTTTCAAGTTCGGCTTTCCGGGCCTGTAATTCCTCATTGCCCTGATTCCACTGCTCCATGAGATAGCGGTATTCTTCACTGTCTTCTCCGAAAATTTCTTTTATCTGCTCAGCCCGGGCATAAAGCTTATCCAGCTGTTCCTGTCCTTCATCCAGCTGCTGTCGTGCTTCATCCAGCTGTGCTTTTGCCTGCTCCAGCGCAAGTGCACCTGCTTCATACTCCTCCAGACCGGATTCATAAGCCTCCTGACCTTCTTCCAGCTCCTTCTCTTTCGCCGCAAGCTCTTCCTCAGCAGCAGCGATCTGCCGTTCACCATCTTCACAGGCTTTCAACCCTTCCGAAACCTGGGCCGATTTTTCATCCAGAGAACTTTTCTGCGCATCCACCTCTGCCTGGCCATCATCCAGCTCCTTTCGGGCAGCCTCAATCTGCTTTTCACCATCCTCCAGCTGTGCCTGACCCGACTCCAGTTCCTTCCGGGCATCCGACAAAGCGGCGGATCCCGAATAATACTCCAACCACCCCTGACCCAGCTGTGTACGGGAATCAGCCAGCTGCCGGGCTCCGTTTTCATACTCTTTCAGGCCATCCTCATACTGCTGCTTTCCCTCTTCATACGCCAGCAGACCGTCTTCGTATTTTTTCAGGCCATCTTCATACTCTGCCAGACCATCCTCATACGCTCTTTTTCCTGCTTCATACTCCGCCAGACCGTCTTCATACTGTCTGCTGCCGTCCGAGTATTCTTTCTCTCCATCCGTCAGTTCCTGCTCTGCATCAGACAGCTCCTTTCTGGCATCTGCCACCTCTTTCCTGGCATCTGTCAGCTTCTGCTCTGCCTCATCATAAACCTGTGCATAGCGAATATCACATCTTTCTCCGGCGATTTCCTCCAGGCGATCCGCAACCAGTTCCACCGCTTCATCGTATTCATCCGAAAAACTGTTCAGATCACCGACACCGTCCACCAGAGCATAGATTACAGTATAGCAATCCATATCAAATGCCTCCGGCAGCAGTACCATGAATGCGTCCACAGATCCATCTCCGATGGAAGCCGATCCCCTGCTCCAGGACAGATACCAGGACCAGGTCCCGCATCCCACGATCGTATAGGTATCTGCAGCCAGATCTCCCGGACAATTGCCCTCCTCATCCACAAGAGTCACCTGATCGCCGACTTCATAACCCTGTTTCGTCATAAAACCTGCGTCCATAAAACATTCATCCGCAGTCACCGGCATGCGTCCTTCCTGAACTGTCATCCGGTTCATATTATCACAGGATGAAATCACACTCATCACCGGCTGATCATCCCTGCAAACAGCAAAAACCTCAGTAGAATAACCGCCCTCCGCCAGAACAATCCCTTCCGTCCCGGCAATGGCCTCCACATCATCCTCCGTAAGACCCAGAGTGCCCATAACGCGAACATCCATAAAATCAGTTTCATCATAATACTGATCCACAGATGACGTCATATCCGGTTCTGAAGAACGTACTCCCGCATAAAAAGCCGTCCCCAGTGCCACGATAAACAAAAGCGACAGATACCGTCCTCTGCTTCTCTTAATTTCCCGAAATAAATCCGTCCATTGTGCTTTTTTCATATACACCTGCTCCCTTTATCACCAGTTCCATCATCCATACCATACTGGCGCACCGCCGCCAGCCTGATGACGCATCCAGCCTGCACCGGCCTTACCACTCTATGGTCTCCACGGGAACCGGATTTTCATTATAAAATTCCCGTCCCACCTGTCCGTTTTTGATTTCTATCACATGATCTGCCATGGGTGTTATGGCCGTATTATGTGTAATAACAATAACTGTCATATTCTTCTCCCGGCATGTATCCTGCAGAAGCTTCAGAATCTGTTTGCCTGTCTGATAATCCAGAGCACCCGTGGGCTCATCGCATAATAGCAGCTTGGGATTTTTTGCCAGCGCACGGGCTATGGAGACACGCTGCTGCTCGCCGCCGGAAAGCTGAGCCGGAAAATTCCCCGCCCGGGCAGCCAGCCCCACTTCCCCCAGCACCTTATCCGCATCCAGCGGCTCCCTGCAGATCTGCGCCGCCAGTTCCACGTTCTCTTTCGCCGTCAGATTCTGCACCAGATTATAAAACTGAAATACAAAACCGATATCATCCCGGCGGTAGCGGGTCAGATGCCGGTTATTATACTGTGCCACATCCTGTCCATCCACAATAACTTTACCCGATGTGGCAGTATCCATACCGCCCAGAATATTCAGAACCGTGGTCTTGCCGGCCCCACTGGGTCCCACAATGATGACAAATTCCCCTTTTTCTATGGAAAAGCTGATGCCATCCACAGCTCTGATCTCCACTTCACCCATCTTATAAATTTTTCTAACGCTTTTTAATTCCACAAAACCCGACATGCTGCCAGCTCCTTATCTTTTTAATCTTTTTTTATTCTATAATCTTTTTTACACAGACTCAACCGGTTTATATTTTTTTCAGATTCTTTTCACAGGATTTTTCTTATTCAGGCAAATATATAAGGAGAGCTATCATTCAGCTGAATCATAACTCTCCTTATTATGACTGCCTATTGGGCAGCTCTTTCTGTTAAAACATGTACATCAGGATATTTTCCTATTTCAGATAGCTGGTCAGATTCCGGTAATCCAGCAGCTCTTCAAGCCGCTCCCGGGACAGAATATTCCGCTCCAGAACGATCTCCCTCAACCGGTTTATATCTCCGCAGCTTTCCTCTGCCAGTCCGGCTGCCTGATCATATCCGATCACCGGTGCCAGAGCCGTCACCAGCACCAGAGAATGCTCCAGATGACTGCGGCAGTTTTCTTCATTCACCTTCAGTGTGCGGATGGCCTTTTCCCGGAAAATGCGGATGCCGTTGATCAGCAGCTGCAGTGATTCCAGAAGCCGGTCCGCAATCAGAGGCATGAACGCGTTCAGCTCCAGCTGCCCGCTGGCAGCACAGAATGTAATTGCCGTGTCATTGGCCATGACCTGAATTGCCACCTGGGTTGCCATCTCCGGTATAACCGGGTTGATTTTTCCGGGCATAATGGTGGAACCCTGCTGCATGGGGGCCAGCGTAATTTCTGCCAGACCGCCGCCGGGTCCCATGTTCATGAGACGCAGATCGTTGGAAATCTTCATGAGATTCACGGCAACTGATTTCAGAAGACCTGAAACCTCAGTAAAGACATCATTATTCTGGGTCAGGTCCATGGGATATTCCGCAATGGCCAGGCCGAATCCGGTCATCTCACGCAGGTGCTCCATGACACGGAAGGTGTATTTTTTCTGAGCATTACTGCCGGTCCCCACAGCCGTTCCTCCCAGATTCAGCTGTCTCAGCCGTTCTTCCACTTTGTAAATACGCCAGCGGTCTCTGGCGATAGCCTGAGCATAGGCACCAAACTCCTGCCCCACTGTAATGGGGAGGGCATCCATCAGTTCCGTTCTTCCCAGCTTCAGCACATGATCATATTCATTCTCCCGGCGCTGCAGTTCCTCCTGCAGGGCAGACAATTCATCCGCCAGCTGCCGCACCAGTCCGATGGCTGCAATACGCAGTGCGGAAGGATATACATCATTGGTAGACTGGGACCGGTTCACATCATCAAGAGGGCTGATGAACTCATACTCTCCCGGCTGATGTCCCGAAAGCACCAGCGCCAGATTCGCGATTACCTCATTGGCATTCATGTTGGTGGAGGTACCGGCGCCTCCCTGAAGATGGTTTGTAATAAATGCAGAATAATCCCTGCTCTCCAGCAGACTGTCGCAGGCCGCAATAATGGCATCTGTCTTCTCTCTTTCCATGATTTTCAGATCCCGGTGCGTCATGGCAGCCGCTTTTTTTATCTGTATAATCGCTGTCAGCAGATCCGGGTTCACTCCCCGATCATCCAGCGCAAAATTCTCTGCAGCTCTGGCTGTATTGATACCGTACAGAGCATCCTTCGGCACCGACATGGCGCCCAGCTTGTCACGCTCCATGCGCCACGCGTTGTTATCTGTTCCGTTCATATTTTCCTTCCTCCTGTCGTCCCTGTATCGTTATTCTGACATCTCAGTCCCTTCTGTCAGTCTTCATCATCCAGACACATGGCAATGGCCGGGAAAGGTTCAAGGCTTCGTCTCAGAATTCCCTGCATCCAGGCAATCAGAATACCGTAATTGGTAATCGGCACATTCTGTCTTGCCGCCATACGGATGCGATGCTTCATCTCTTTTTCATTTAAAGTACAGCCGCCGCAGTGGACGATCAGACTGTATTTTTCCAGATCATCGGGAAATGTTCCGCCGCTGGTAAATTCAAACTCCAGCTGTCTGCCGGTATTCTGACGGATCCATCTGGGGATCTTCACCGTACCGATATCATCACATTGTCTGTGGTGCGTACATCCCTCGGAAATCAGAACCGTATCCCCGTCTTTCAGCCGTTCCATGGCTTTTACGCCTTTTACCAGTTCTTCCAGATTACCCTTATGACGGGCAAATAAAATAGAAAATGAAGTCAGCTGTACATCTCTGGGCGTATCTGCGGAAACCTTGGCAAATACCTGTGAATCCGTTATGACCAGCCTGGGCTTTCTGTTCAGGCTCTCCAGCGTCTCTCTTAATTCATATTCTTTCGTCATAATCGCCATGGCATCCGATTCCAGAATATCACGGATGGTCTGCTGCTGCGGCAGGATCAGACGCCCTTTGGGTGCCGCTTTATCGATAGGTATAACCAGAACCACCAGATCAGAGGGAGAAAGCAGATCGCCCACCAGCTGGAACTTCTCTTCATCTGCAGGCGCCATCCGGGCAATCATCTCTTTCAGTTCCTGAATATGCTCGCCGGTCACCGCGCTGACATAAATATCAGTGGGTACCTTCGGCCCTGCTTTCACCGCTTCCAGAACCTGTCTGTCCATCAGATCGATCTTATTATAGACTACCAGATACGGTGTTTTTTTCTCCTTGAACTTCTCAATCAGCTCCAGCTCAAGATCTCCCAGTCCTTCTGTGCCATCCACAATCAAAAGTGCCAGATCTGATTTGTTCAGAACCTGAAGAGAACGTCTCATACGCTCATGTCCCAGTTCTCCTTCATCATCAAGACCGGGGGTATCAAAAATCTTCACAGGGCCAAGAGGCAGCAGCTCCATGGCCTTGGCCACCGGATCAGTAGTCGTTCCCTTCACATCTGAAACAATCGCCACATCCTGTCCTGTAATTGCATTGATAATACTGGATTTTCCCGCATTTCTTCTTCCGAAAATCCCGATATGTACCCTGCTCCCGCTGGGTGTTTCATTTAATCCGCTCATATAAATCCTCCTCGCTTTGCCGTCCGGGCCATCATTCGGACACATCCGGCTCAGGTTGTCTGTTTTGTGAATATCTGCTATTTTTTACATCAACTGCAGAACTCATATAAGAACATTTTACCATCGTAAGAGTGGAAAAGCAAGGAAGAAACAGAATCCGCTGTCATTTTTACCCTGAAAAAAAGGACAGGCCTTTACGAAAAATCATCTGCACACCGATGATCTTACGTAAAGGCCGCCTCTATAACAATGAAAAAGGGAGGAGGGCTTTTCAGCCCATTATGAAAAAAAACTTGCTTTCCAATATTCCTTCTTGTAAACATATTCAATTGAACTCCGGCTGTATCACGCCTTTGTTTTATGGCTTAATAATACTCTGTAAATATGATGGAACTGTGTTATCGTTGTAAAAGTTTTTTAAATAATTTTTGAACAAATTATGAACGTTGCAATTACAACCGATTTCCCATTACTCATACGATATACTCCAGATATCAGCAAAATTCCATGCGAGGAGGTATTTTAATTTATGAGCAACATGTTTTGTTTCCAGTGCGAACAGACTTCAGGATGCACCGGCTGTACCGGAAATGCAGGGGTCTGCGGCAAAAAAAATGACATTGCCCTGCTTCAGGATAAACTCACCGGTGCATTGATCGGTCTCGCCCGCTGCACCGATGCACAGAATGTCAGGCTGAGTGACCGGGCTGCCAGAGTAATGATCGAAGGTCTTTTTGCAACACTTACCAATGTAAATTTTGATGAAAAAGCTTTGACACTTCTATACAATGCCGTTCAGGAAGAAAAGAAAAAACTTGCCGCATCCTGTGCAGATTGCGCTGATCCCTGCGGAAGAAAAGATGATTATGATATGACCTGTCTGTGGACTGCTCAGGAAGATATCCGCTCCCTGAAATCTCTGATTCTTTTCGGACTGCGCGGTGTGGCTGCCTACGCATACCATGCCATGGTTCTCGGATTTACCGATGATGAAATCATAAACGGCATCTGCAAAGGACTGTTTTATGTGGGAGAAGACCTGACCATGGAACAGCTTCTTCCGGAGGTTCTGGAAGTAGGAAAAATCAATCTCACCTGTATGGAACTTCTGGACCGTGCCAATACAACAACTTATGGCACACCGGTTCCTACAGCAGTCAGCATGAAAGTGGAAAAAGGGCCTTTCATCGTGGTAACCGGTCATGATCTTCGCGATCTGAAAATGCTTCTGGAGCAGACGGAAGGTAAAAATATCAATATCTACACACATGGTGAAATGCTTCCCTGCCACGCTTATCCTGAATTAAAGAAATATCCTCACCTGAAAGGAAATTACGGTACCGCATGGCATAATCAGCGTTCTGAATTTGACAATCTTCCTGCCCCCGTTTTATATACCACCAACTGTCTGATGCCGCCGAAGGAAAGCTATGCTGACCGGGTATTTACCACCGGTGTTACAGGATATCCTGAAATGGTATCCATTTCCGAAGACGAACAGGGCAATAAAGATTTTACACCGGTTATTGAAAAAGCTCTTCAGCTGGGTGGATTTTCTGAAGACAGACAGTTTACCGGCATCAACGGCGGCACCACACTGACCACCGGATTTGGCCGCGATGCGGTTCTGTCTGTGGCAGACAAAGTAGTAGATGCAGTGAAAAGCGGCGCTCTTAAACACATCTTCCTGGTGGGCGGATGCGACGGCAAACGCGGATCCCGTTCCTATTTTACAGAATTTGTAAAACAGGCTCCTGAAAATACACTGATTCTCACCCTGGGATGCGGCAAATACCGTTTTAACGACCTTGATCTGGGAACCATCGGCGGACTGCCCCGGCTTCTGGACATGGGGCAGTGCAACGATTCCTACAGTGCCATCCGTGTGGCTGTATCTCTGGCAGAAGTATTCGGATGCGGCGTCAACGACCTGCCTCTTACACTGGTTCTGTCCTGGTATGAACAGAAAGCGGCAGCTGTACTGCTGACCCTGCTGCATCTGGGTATCAAAAATATCCATCTGGGACCTACACTGCCGGCATTCGTTTCACCCGCCGTACTGGATTTTCTGGTGAAAAATTTCGGAATCACACCGGTCAGCACACCGGAAGAAGATCTGAAAAAGCTTCTTGGATAGAAAAAAATGTCCAAAAGCTGCCCAGGCAGACAATTTCATATACCCCGTTTATAAATACGAAATCCGTGACCCTCATGCCGGGGACACGGATTTCTGCTGCAGGTTTCTATCCTTCATCTGAAACCCGCCACATTCTGATAATATGAGCTACTCTTTTATTTTTCGGCGGAAGCTTCATATAATCGCCGTATAAACTGCAGAGATACCTGTGCCAGCATCCGGGAGCATTAAACAGATGTCCTTCAAATTCCACCTGAACGGGCTTCACGTAATCCTTTCTCACCATCCGTTCCTGAGGACCATAGCCAAACGCAATTCCTCCCACGTAATGACTGGAATCAAAATCATACTTCCTGCATATGCGTTCGATCCACGAAACGAAACGCTCAATGCCGATCCTGTTGAGAACCGGCTTCATCAACGGTTTCAGAAATGCTTTCATACGTGTCTTTGAAATCTCATCCGATATCTCCGGCCGCACTTTAATGATCCGAATCAGGGTACGAAGTACCAGAACCTTTTTATAGATCCATTTTGTCTCGCGTTCACTGTCCGGCAGACCGTCCATGGGAAAAATATCAATCCAGAGATGGTGGTCGTTCTCATCATCCGAATAATCTTTTTCCATCCTCACATTCAGATTCTCGATCTTGCAGAAAGGATCATTCAGATTGCCCAGAATATTGCTGCAGACCTTCAGATGATCCGGCAGCACCTGCCTTTTTCCGGCTATCTTCAGAAATTTCATATAATCCGGGCGGGGCATCAGAATATCGATATCATCATCCCAGGGAATAAATCCCTTATGACGGACTGCCCCAAGAAGCGTACCGCCGCACAGATAATACCTTAATCTGTACCTGTCACAGACTTTTGTAAAATCCAGCAGCATCTCCAGCTCAATGGCATGAATCTCCTCCAGAGTCAAATATGTGTGTGTATCATTAAATTCACTGTTTTTTTTCATGTATTTCTATTCGTCCTCTTCCTTCTTTTTTCAGTTCACCCGATGCGACAGGTTTTCGCGCATGTATAAAAACAGGAACAGCAATAAGTGGTTCCAATTCCATGTTTCCCATGACACGATTTCCCTTAAATAATAGTATTTATCAAGGGAATAGTCAATAGAATAAGCGAATGCACAGCCTTTCATTGCAGCACTTTCTTTTTCGTGTTATACTCCAGACAGAAATATCTGTTGACTTCGAGGGAGAAAAATATGGAATTTTTCGATATTCAGGAAGAGCTGAAAAAGCTTCCCGACAGTCCCGGTGTTTATCTTATGCATAATGACCGGGATGAGATTATTTATGTAGGAAAGGCCATCAGTCTGAAAAACCGGGTGCGTCAGTACTTTCAGAGCAGCCGGAACAAATCGCCGAAGATCGTGCGGATGGTATCCAATATCCGCTGGTTTGAATATATCCTCACCGATTCCGAGCTGGAGGCTCTTGTTCTGGAAAATAATCTGATCAAGGAACATCGCCCCCGCTATAATACCATGCTGAAGGATGACAAAACCTACCCTTATATTAAGGTAACAATTCATGAACCCTATCCCAGAATTTTATTTTCCAGGGAACGAAAAAAGGATCACGCCCGTTATTTTGGTCCATATACCAGTTCGGAGTCCGTGAAAAATACCATTGATCTGCTGCAGAAAATTTTCAGGATCCGTACCTGCCATAAAACTCTGGATGGAAGTGCTGTGGGACAGCGCCCCTGCCTCAACTATCATCTGGGACAGTGCATTGCTCCCTGCCAGGGTACCGTTTCCCGGGAAGAATACCGCTGCCGGATCGACCAGGCACTGGACTTTCTTGAGGGACGCAATCATAAACAGGTGGAGCAGATTCTCACAGAGCGGATGCAGAAGGCTGCTGAAAATATGGATTTTGAAAAAGCCGCACAGGTACGTGATCTTTTGTTTTCCGTACAGAAAATCAAGGAAAAACAGAAAATCAATGCCACCAATCAGCACGAAGACCGGGATATTATCGCCATTGCTGCTGAGGGTTATGATGCTGTGGTACAGGTTTTCTTCGTGCGGGATGGACAGATGATCGGAAGAGATCATTTCCGGCTCACTGTGGGAGAAGGAGACACCACTGCCCAGGTTCTCAATGAATTTGTTAAGCAGTTTTACGCCGGTACTCCCTATATCCCGGCGCAGCTGCTTCTCATGGAACCCATCTCCGACAGCCAGGTTATTGAAAAATGGCTTACCGGACGGCGCGGCAGCAAGGTCGTCTGTCAGGTTCCTCAAAAGGGAGAGAAGGCCAGACTCATGGCTCTGGCCGCCAAAAATGCCAGACTGGTACTGGAACAGGGACGTGAAAAAGCCAGAAGGGAAGAAAAACGCACACTTGGTGCCTGCGCGGAAATTGCCGGTCTTCTGTCTCTGCCGCAGATCCGGCGCATGGAAGCCTTTGATATCTCCAATATCAGCGGCTTTGAATCGGTGGGCTCCATGGTGGTTTTTGAAGATGGAAAACCGAAACGCAATGATTACCGGAAATTCCGCATCCGTTCCGTTACAGGGCCCGATGACTATGCGTCCATGCGTGAAGTGCTCACCAGACGTTTTGTACATGGCCTGGAAGAACAGAACTCGGGAGATGACACAGCACTGACCAGCTTCAGCCGTTTTCCCGATCTGATCATGATGGATGGAGGACGGGGTCAGGTCAACATTGCACTTTCCGTTTTGCAGGAGCTGGAACTGGAAATCCCCGTATGCGGCATGGTCAAGGATGACCATCACAACACCCGGGGATTGTATTTTAACAATATTGAAATCGACATCGACACCCATTCTGAGGGATTCCGGCTGATCACGCGCATTCAGGACGAAGCCCACCGCTTTGCCATTGAATATCACCGCAGTCTCCGGGGCAAATCACAGGTTCATTCCATTCTGGACGATATCCCCGGAATCGGACCTGCCCGCAGGAAAGCTCTCATGAAAAACTTCCGGTCACTGGACGAAATCCGGAACGCAAGTGAAGAACAGCTGGCAGAAATCCCGGGCATGAACCGGAAAGCAGCAGAAAGCGTTTACCGATTCTTTCATGATAACAAATAGATCTTATAATATTTACACCTCAAAGCAGCTTCCTCCCACAAATTCCCTTAAAATGGAATTGATGGGGATATTTTCGCTGCCCACATTCAGAAAATAATCAAAGAATTTCAGCAGTCTCCTTGCTTCGATTGCTTCCGGGCTTTCAGGAGGAATCTGGAACAGAAGGGGCTCCGCATAGGATTTCAGTACAGCCAGCTCATAGATCAGAGAAGAATCAAATACCACATCCGCATCTTCCTGATAAGGAAAAATGTTGCTTTCCTCTCCGGCACGCACAGATGACCACCGTCTGATGGTTTCCTGTGCTGACGTGCCGCGGGTTCTGGCATCACGCACCATCCGGCGGATAAGACGTCCGTCCGTGGTGGGTATGCGGTTGTGCTCATCAATATTCAGCTGAGTCAGAGCACTGAGATAAATCTTGAATTTGCTTTCCTTGGGCAGCTCCGACGACATGACATCATTCAGTGCATGGATTCCTTCGATAACCAGCACATCCTCCCGCCCCATCTTCAGCTTTTCTCCTTTATACTCCCGTTTTCCGGTTACAAAATTGTAGGAAGGCAGTTCGATTTCCTTTCCCTCCAGAAGATCACACATATTGCGATTGAAAAGTTCCAGATCAAGTGCTTCCAGACATTCAAAATTATATTCTCCGCTGGCATCCCGCGGTGATTGATCCCTCTCCACGAAATAATTATCCACCGAGATGGGATGCGGCCTCATTCCATGGGCTTTCAGCTGAATTCCCAGCCGTCTGCTGGTGGTTGTTTTTCCGGACGAGGAAGGACCCGCAATCATAATAAATTTAATCTCCGGTCTTCTGGAGATTTCTTCTGCAATATCCGCAAGACGTTTTTCCTGAAGCGCCTCCTGTACCAGAATCAGTTCCAGTATTTCACCTCTTGAAATAATCCGGTTCAGATCCCCCACCGTATTCACACCCAGCATTTTCCGCCAGCTGACGGAGCGCAGCAAAGTGGAATAAATCTTTGGCTGCGGCCTGAAAGGCTGGATTTCTTCCGGTGCACTCTGGTCAGGAAGCTGCAGAATTACATATTTTTCATACATGCACAGATCAAAATATTTCAGATAACCGGAATCAGGCACCATATATCCATAAAAATAATCCTCAAAATCTTCCAGACGATATACATTGACAGTGGAAGACCGGCGGAAAGCAAAAAGATTTTCCTTATCATGCATACCATGCGATGCAAAAATATCTATGGCTTCTCTGGTGGGCATATTCCGTTTTACAATCGGAAGCTTCTGCGCCACAATTTCCTGCATCTGAACCTTCACCTGATCCAGCAGCTCCTGATTTACAGGAATATCCGCATCCACTTCCATCAGCAGTCCTTTCAGAACGGAAAAATGCACCCGCACTGCCCTGATATGCCCATGCCCGGCCGCCTGATACAGTGCCTTCAGAAACAGAAAGAGTACACTTCTGTTATACGTCGTAATCCCCGCCGTATCTTCTGCTGTAAGAAATGTAATCTCCCCTTCTCTTTCCACAGTTTTACTTAATTCTTTCAGATATCCTCCGTTTTTTGCCAGGAGAATATCATGTTCATAGTTTTTCTGATAACGCTTTGCAAGCTCCAGATACGTAGTCCCCTCCACGCACCGTTCTTCCACTCCATCGATCATCAGTTTCAGCATATTTTCACACCCCTCTTTTCTTTTCTGAATATATTCTGATGTCCCGCATAAATCCCCTTTTATTAATATCTCTGATTTGCCGCTTTAATATACCCTGAAAGGTGCCGCAGGTTTCGCTGTGAAGATTTCCAGCTCCGGAAATTCGCGGCTTAATTTTTCCGCCATTACCGGCACAAAGATTTTCTCCAGACCGAAATGACCTGCATCAATTACTGTAATTCCCATATCCATACAGTCAATTCCTTCATGATGCCCGATATCTCCCGTAAGAAAAACTTCAGCCTGAGATTTTATAACCGCATCCAGCATGGAGCGTCCCGAACCGGGGCAGACCGCAATCCTCTGTACCTGTTTTTCCATGGGAGCAGCCTCAAACAGATTGAAGTTTTTCAGACTGAATACTTTTTTTACCAGATCGCAGAACTCTCCCAGAGCCATGGGCTCCTGCAGGTTTCCCACTATGCCGATTCCCCAGGGATCTTCCAGATGCCCGCTCATATCCTCCAGCGGTGAAACACAGCCCAGCTTCAGCAAAGAACCTGCCAGTTCACCCATTCCTCCTGGCATGGCATCAAAACTGGTATGGGCAGAATAACATGCAATATCATTGCCGATGAGCATGTACAGCTTTCTTCCAATGGAAGTATCTCCTGTAACCTGTTTGATTCCCTTAAACAGCAGCGGATGATGGGTCAGAATAAAATCACAGTGTTTCATGGCCGCATCACAGACCACCTGCTCTGTTGCATCCAGTGCAATATAAACTCTTTTTACTTCCTTTCCCGCATGTCCCACCTGCAGACCGCAATTATCCCAGCTGCACGCATAATTTGCAGGGATCTCCTTTCCAAGATAATCCAGCAGTTCTTTTATATCCATTATAATTCCTCCTTTGTTCCTGCATGTTCCATTGCTTCCAGCGCAGCAAGCACCTGATTTTTTTCCTGTTCAATTTCCCGAAGCCGGATATGACTCCGCTCTGTGGACTGATTTTCCAGCATCAGACGCAGTTTTTTAAACTTTTCCTGCTCCTGATCCAGAAATTCCTTCAGCACCGGATGATTGTTCCGGATCAGGCTCCGACCATATGCATATTCATATTCGTGATCATAATGCATGGAACCTCTTACTGCATCCATGACCACGTAATATTTCCCGGCGTCCAGCACCATATCTTCTTTTAAAATGGAAAAGCCGTGTTCTTCCAGCCAGTGTCTTGTCTCACCGATCTCGCTCTGAGGCGATAAAATCCAGTGGCCCACACTGTCCCACATGTGCCTTCCCTCTCCGAGAATTTTCTGAATCAGGGCACCGCCCATACCGGCGATGACCACCGTATCGGCCTCTCCAGGCTCCAGTGCAGCAAGCCCATCCGCCAGCCGCAGCTGAATCCGATCCTGCAGTCCGCACATTCTGACCGCCTGTTCTGCCCGCGACAACGGACCCGGACGCACATCCATGGCAATAGCTCCGGTATTTTTATGTAAAGAAACCAGATAAATGGGCAGATGACCATGGTCTGTTCCCACATCGGCCATCACCCCGCCATCTGGTACAAAATCAGCTATCTTCTTTAGTCTTATGGATAAATTCATATTTCCTCTTTCTACGGCTCCAGAAAATCCCGCAGCTTGCAGCTGCGGCTGGGATGACGCAGTTTTCTGAGAGCCTTGGCTTCTATCTGGCGGATCCGTTCTCTGGTCACATTGAAGTCCCGCCCTACTTCCTCCAGGGTCCTGGCCTGACCGTCATACAGGCCAAAACGGAGGCAGATTACCTGCTGTTCTCTGCTGGTCAGCGTATCCAGTACCTCCTCCAGCTGTTCCTTCAGCATGGAATTGGTGGCTGCTTCCATGGGAACAGTCACATGGTCATCTGCCAGAAAATCTCCAAGATGACTGTCATCCTCCTCTCCCACCGGTGATTCCAGAGACACCGGATCCTGAGCATTTTTCAGGATATCCGCCACTCTGGAAGGCGGCAGATTCAGGCGGCCGGCAAGCTCCTCCACATTGGGTTCCCTGCCCAGCTCCTGCACCATCTGTCTTGAAGTGCGTACGATCCGGTTAATGGTTTCCACCATATGCACCGGAATCCGTATGGTCCGTGACTGATCCGCTATGGCACGGGTAATGGACTGTCTGATCCACCAGGTGGCATAGGTACTGAACTTATACCCTTTGGTATAATCAAATTTATCAACCGCTTTGATCAGCCCCAGGTTTCCCTCCTGGATCAGATCCAGCAGCTGCATCCCCCGGCCGGTATAATGCTTGGCAATGCTCACCACCAGACGAAGATTGCTCTCTGCCAGCTTTTTCTTCGCCTGCATATTTCCCTCTTCGGCTTCTTTTGCCAGACGGATTTCCTCTTCTGCGGAAAGAAGCGGTACCTTACCGATTTCTTTCAGATACATCCGGACCGGATCCTGGGAAAGCATTCCCTCCGGGGTGTGAATTTCCCATTCCTGGTTCTCCCATTCGGACTTTGTCTCCCCGTAATCCTCCGTTTCCAGATTTTCCAGCTCTTTTGCCGGATTTTCAACTGTTATTTTATGAGCATCCAGACAATCCAGGATTGCATCAAACTCCTCTCCATCTAATTCATCCTCTGCAAAAAAATCCATAACCTCATCATAATTGAGTACATTGTCTCTTTCTGCAGCGTATTGCAGCAGTTCCTGCAGTCTGTTTCTGAACTGTTCTTTCTTTCCGCTCATAATATCCTCCTTACAGGGCCGCGCTGACTATAGTTTAACCCATTATGAAAATAAATATTCCGCAGCTGTTTTTTTACAGCTTTTTTTACAGAATATCTGCTGTCGTTTCACTGTTACGGTTTCAGATGCACAGCATCACAGAGTGATACGGATTTTTCCGATTTTTTCCTGCATCTTTACAATCTCCTGAAATGCAGCCAGATCCGAAGCATCTCTGGCTGCCGCTCTGAGGCTGTCAGATTTCACTTTCCGGACCAGATCCGAAAAAATCTTCTCTTTTTCTTCTTTCGTAACAGATTCCTCCAGCCCTGTGTGGAAGATTTCTGATATCATCTTATATTCCTGCTCATCATTTATAAAATGATTGGTCAGTTCCGAGGGACTGATCTCCTGTCCCTCACTCAGTTTATCATAGATCATCTGAGCCAGCTTCCGGTACCCGTCTTCCATGAAATCAGATGGTGTAATGATGTCCCGGATCTGATCAAATGCAGACGGGTATGCAGACAGCCAGGCCAGAAGCATCCGCTGTGCTCTTTTATCGGATGTATCATTGCGGCGTTTTCTGTCCTCACGCCGTTTTTTCTCCGCCTCCTCTGCAGCCGAATACGGCATCCCGCCCGGCGGCAGACCGGCCCCCATCTGATTGACTTTCCTGCGCAGCTGCCCGGCATTGATATCATATTCAAGTGCCAGCGCTTCTATATAATTGCTGCGCTCCATTTCATCTTCAAATTCCAGCAGTTTCCCCGCTGTTTCCGTCTGAAATGCCGTTTTCTGTTCCGGATCGCGAAAATCATACTTTTGTCTCAGAACACTGATTTCAAACAGAAAAGCATTTTTCGCCCGATGTATCCTTTCTTCATAGGCTTTTGCTCCTTCTGCCTTGATAAATTCGTCCGGATCCTTATGCGGTCTCATATTCAGTACCTTCACGGAAAGTCCCGCATTTTTCAGAATGGGAATTGCCCGCAGAGCTGCATTAATACCCGCATTGTCACTGTCAAAGGTCAGAACGACCTGCTTCACATACCGTTTCATCAATATGGCATGCTGCGGGGTAAATGCAGTGCCCAGAGAAGCCACCGCATTGGTAAATCCGGCCTGATGCAGAGCAATCACATCCATGTAACCCTCACACAGGAGAAAATAATCCTTTCTGGCTTTTTTGGCAGCATGGAGTCCGTACAGATTCCGGCTTTTATCAAACAGCTTCGTCTCCGGAGAATTCAGGTATTTAGGAAGTCCGTCTCCCATGACACGGCCTCCGAATCCGATAACCCTGTTGTTGATATCCATGATCGGAAACATAACCCGGTTCCAGAACCTGTCATGCGCCCCTTTCCGGTCAATTTTAATCAGACCGCACTCTGCCAGGATCTCATCGGAAAATCCCTTCTGTTTCATATAGCGGTACAGATCATCCGGTGAAATATTGGAATAGCCCAGGCCGAATTTTACAATGGTTTCATCTGTAAGTCCCCGGTTTCGCAGATACTCATATGCCCTACGGCCCTGTTTTCCTTTCATCTGATAATAAAAATATCTGGCAGCCAGTTTATTGGCCTCCAGCATCTGTCTGCGCCTGTTGTCTTCTGCCCGTTCCTGCCTGCCATCATCAGCGGGAAGCTGTATACCGGCTCTGTCTGCAAGATATTCTATCGCTTCCTGAAACGTATAACTTTCATACTCCATTACAAAAGTAAATACATTTCCTCCCACACCGCACCCAAAACAGTGGTACAGCTGCATATCTCCCGACACGGAAAACGAAGGTGTTTTTTCATTATGAAAAGGGCAAAGCCCCACATAACGGCTGCCCTGTCTTTTCAGTTTTACATACTGACCAATAACATCTACAATGTCATTGGCTCTGCCCACTTCGTCAACAATCTCTTCTGGATAATACAAAGTTATCTGTCCCTCCAACCTTTCGGTACAAATAATTCTTCAAACCGCGCAATTGCATAATGATCTGTCATCCCTGCAATATAGTCGCAGACCACCTGCGCCCTGTCCGCTCCCTGATTTAAAAAAAGTAAAAATTCCTCCGGCATCAATTCCGGATGATCCATATACCGGAAAAACAGAGACGTAAGCATATTCTGTGCCTTTTGTTCTTCTCTTTTGACTACCGGATGATGATAGACATGATCAAACATATACTGTCTCAGGCCTGCCATGGCCGCAGCAACCTCTTCGGACTGACAGATTGAGGACCGGCCCCGGCTGTTATAAATCGTATCGGAAATCAGCGTATTCAATCTTTCTCTTACAGTATGTCCAAGAGTATCCGTATATATAGCCGGTAAATCCGATTCCGTAAGAATCCCTGCGCGGATCGCATCATCAATATCATGATTAATATACGCTATCTTATCACATAAACGTACAACCTGTCCTTCCAGAGTTGCCGGATGACCGGCAGTTCCGTGATTTCTGATGCCATCCCTCACAGCCCGGGTCAGATTCAGTCCATTTCCATTTTTTTCCAGACATTCCACTACGCGGACGCTCTGCAGATAATGCCGGAATGACTGCCCCGGATGAACCTGTTTTAAAGCCGCATCCAGCGCAGCCTCTCCTGTGTGGCCAAACGGCGTATGTCCCAGATCGTGTCCCAGTCCAATGGCTTCCGTCAATTCTTCATTGAGAGAAAGTGCCTTGGCAATGGTTCTGGCAGCCTGAGAAACCTCAAGGGTATGAGTCAGACGGTTCCGGTAATGATCACCGGTTGCCGCCAGAAATACCTGAGTCTTATCTTTCATACGCCGAAAAGCCTTGCTATGTACGATTCTGTCCCTGTCTCTCTGATATGCCGTACGTATCCGGCAGGGTTCCTCCGCCCTGTCACGTACGGCATCCACGCTGAATGCCGCATACTGCTGCAAAAACTGCCTTTCCCGGTCTTCCATCATTTCACGGATGTTCATGCCTGCACCCCCATCTTCCTCTTTACAAACTGAAAAACTCCCTGAACAGATTCTCCAGACTTCTGTCTGCCTCGGGATGAAACTGAACCCCCATCACTCTGTCACCATATTCA
Source organism: Lachnospiraceae bacterium (assembly GCA_034086685.1). GTDB lineage: Bacteria > Bacillota > Clostridia > Lachnospirales > Lachnospiraceae > TWA4. Next base: position 1,610 of record JAXDZY010000128.1, on the reverse strand, counting down.
ATCCCTTCAATGGTGCCATCTGCAGTTCTTGCAGACACTGTCAGTTCTTTTGCAGCACCATTCAGCTGATAATGGTGCAGCGTCATTCCCTGAATAACATCTGCCCCCAGAATCTCATGAAGACGGGTTCCCTTTTTTAGATAAACCGGATGTTTTGCATCGTCCAGCGCATCTCTTTTGGGCTGCACATCCCAGTGATGCTCCACAGGAAGCGTAAACATGAATTTCTCCTGTTTCATCTGTTCATATAAAGACAGGAAACTTCCCTGATACTGCCTTCGTTCTGCTTCTTCTTTTACACGGAACCAGGTTCCCAGAGTCTGCATGCCAAGGCAGATACCAAGAATGGGAATCCGGCCGCAGACGGCATATTCCGCAATTTCAAAATGATACGGAAAAATACGTCCGCCGCCGCAGATAATAATACCGTCACACAGTTCCAGAGCCGGCAGCACTGCATGACCATCCACAGGAAGAATCCCCACGGGAATTCCTCCATTCTCCTCAATACGTTTCCCGTAATGATTTACAAAACGATACTGATCCAGATAAGGGTCTTCCTGCTGAAACAAAGAAGCAGAAGGAACGATTCCGATTATTTTTCTCCCATGCGGTTTACATGGATAATTTCCCAATTATATCACCTTTCTTCACTGTTTTTCCATTCTGGAAAGAAACATGTTTGAATTCTCCCATCTCTGTCACGATCATGGATGTGATCAGCGGATAACCGGCTGCCTGAATCTTTTCCGGAGAAAAAGAAATCAGAGGATCACCGGCTTTAACCTTCTGCCCGTTCTTAACCAGCATCTCAAAACCGTCTCCATTCAGCTCCACCGTATTGACTCCAATGTGAAGCATGATTTCAACTCCTTTTTCTCCCTGTATGCAGCAGGAATGACGCGTCCGTTCCATAAGAGCAGCCACTGTCCCGTCAACCGGAGACATCAGTACGGATCCCGACGGCATGATTGCAATACCCGGGCCAAGAATCTTTTTCGAAAAAACCTGATCCGGAACTTTCTTTAACGAAACAGTCTCTCCTTCCAGAAATGCCTGAAGCTCCAGCTCCGAACCGCTTTTTGTATTACCAAATAGTGAATCTAACAATTTCATTATGATATTCCCCCTGATTCAAATAGAACTGCGCTGAAATTTTCTCTGTACTGTTATATTATACTGACAATTTTCGTATTCGTAAACACACATAATAATATTTTTATCTAAAATGGAATTATTAATACAGGATGAACTGAGGAAATCGCGAAGAAAAAAAAGTGAAAAAAGAAAAAGTTCAGCAATTTATGCTGAACTTTCATGAGACACCGGGGACTCGAACCCCGGACAACTTGATTAAAAGTCAAGTGCTCTACCACCTGAGCTAGTATCCCATCCATATAAATTATAAAGTGTTGAACTTTGACTGGGCTAGCCGGATTCGAACCGTCGAATGCAGGAGTCAAAGTCCTGTGCCTTACCGCTTGGCGATAGCCCAATGCATGCCACCAAGTTAATGGCAGGGTGGGTATAGGGATTCGAACCCTAGACCTTCAGAGCCACAATCTGACGCGCTAACCAACTGCGCTATACCCACCATAGCTTTAACAAGC
>JAXDZY010000124.1:0-75813 GCA_034086685.1 Lachnospiraceae bacterium | reverse complement strand
ACGGTAACGTATGGAGCTGACTGCTACTAATCGGTCATCAGCTTGACCAGAGTCTGGTAGAAGGTCCGGTTTGGAGAGAAAGAGGTTTGAGGATCAGATAAGATCTGAAGGATCGAAAGGCAATATGCAGTTTTGAAGGTACAGTACTTTTGTAGATTTGTTTCTGCAGGAGGAAATCTTCAATTATTATATAGCGCCGATATGGCTCAATTGGCAGAGCAGCTGATTTGTAATCAGCAGGTTAACGGTTCGAGTCCGTTTATCGGCTTATGAGATACAGTTTGGTGACAGACTGTATCATTTTTTATATTTGTGGGAGATTAACTCTGGACAGATAAAAAGGTTTCAATAATAATGCTGTTTTTAACCAGTGGATATTTAATGGACAGATTTGGGAATAAGATATGAATGATAGAAAATATACTGATGATATGTTTCCGGAACAGGAAGCTGTGGAAGCAGAAGAATTTGAATATGAAGATGGGATGGATGATGATTACCGGGAAGACGGTAGCGCATACAATAGTTTTGCATGGGTTTATGATACTTTGATGGATAATATTCCGTATGATGAATGGACAGAATATCTGGTGGAACTTCTGCGTGAATATGGTGTTTCGGAAGGTTTGCTGCTGGATATGGGATGTGGGACAGGTAATGTGACAGAGCGTCTTGCTGCTTTCGGATATGATATGATTGGCATTGATAATTCTGAAGAAATGCTCATGGAAGCAAGAGATAAGATGGTGCAATCAGGCAGAGATATTCTGTATCTGCTCCAGGACATGAGATCCTTTGAATTGTACGGAACAGTAGCAGCGGCTGTCAGCATCTGCGATTCCATGAATTATATACTGGAAATAGAAGACCTTCAAAAAGTTTTTCGTCTGGTCAATAATTATCTGGATCCCGGTGGTGTATTTATTTTTGATTTCAATACATCTTATAAATATAAGGAAGTAATCGGTGATCAGATTATTGCAGAAAACAGAGATGACTGCAGCTTTATTTGGGAAAACAGTTTTGATGAGGAAGATCAGATCAATATATATGATCTTACCATATTTATTCAGGAAAACGGTGATTTATTCAGGCGTTATCAGGAGACACATTATCAGAGAGCCTGGCAGACAGACGAACTGATACAGGCAGCCGAAAGTGCCGGAATGAAGGTTTTAAATATATATGATGCATTTACGCACAGCAGTCCCCGGCCGGATAGTGAGCGCCTGTATATGATCGTACAGGAACAGGGAAAGGGAGGAAAGAAAGTTTATGAGTGATTATTTAGTAAGAGCAGCTGCAGCGGATAATGGAATCCGGGCTTTTGCTGCTACAACGAGAGATCTGGTGGAACATGCGAGACAGGTTCATAACACAAGTCCGGTGGCCACTGCTGCTTTGGGACGGTTGATGACAGCAGGTGTTATGATGGGAAGCATGATGAAAGGTGATGATGATCTGATTACACTGCAGATAAGAGGCGATGGTCCCATTCAGGGGATTGTGGTTACAGCAGACAGTCATGGCGGTGTAAAAGGTTATGTATATAATCCGGAAGTGCTGCTTCATGCCAATTCAAAAGGAAAACTGGATGTGGCCGGTGCAGTCGGACAGGGAGAATTAAGAGTTATCCGTGACACTGGCCTTAAGGATCCGTATGTAGGCACAATTCAGCTGGTCAGTGGTGAAATTGCAGAGGATATTACGTATTATTTTGCTGCTTCAGAGCAGATTCCTTCTGCAGTGGCTCTGGGAGTTCTGATGGATCGCGCCAATTTTGTAAAACAGGCAGGAGGACTGATAATTCAGCTGATGCCGTTCGCTTCTGATGAACTGGTTGATAAACTGGAAAGTAAGATTGCTCAGATTACATCTCTGACATCTCTGTTGGATCGGGGGATGACACCGGAGCAGATTCTGGAATTTGTTCTGGGCGATCTGGGACTGGAAATCATGGATAAAATGCCGCTGGAATTTGCCTGCAACTGTTCCAGAGAAAAGGTGGAAAAAGCGGTTATCAGCACAGGAGCCGGAGAGCTTCAGGATATGATTGGAGAAGGAAAATCCATAGAGGTCAGCTGTCATTTCTGCGGTGAGAAATATGAATTTTCCGTAGAAGATCTACGCAGTATGCTAAAAAGAGCAACCAGACCGTAAGTACGTGATTGCAACTTTTTCCTGATTGCTGTACAATAGTGAAGTCAGAAAAGAAATCTGGTCTGAAAGGAAGAAATATATGGATGCAAAAGAATTATCATTAAAAAAGCACTATGACTGGAACGGAAAGATTGAAGTGGTTTCACGCTGTAAAGTAGAGACCATGGAAGATCTTGCTGTGGCATATACACCCGGAGTTGCACAGCCCTGTCTGGCCATTGCAGAGAATAAAGAGCTGTCCTATCAGCTTACAAGAAGAAACAACCTGGTGGCAGTTGTAACAGATGGTTCTGCTGTATTGGGACTGGGCAATATCGGGCCGGAAGCCGGCATGCCGGTAATGGAAGGAAAATGCGTACTGTTTAAAGAATTTGCAGATGTAGATGCATTTCCGATCTGTATTGATTCCCAGGATGTGGATACAATTGTAGACACAGTAGCACTGATTTCCAAAAGCTTTGGTGGAATTAATCTGGAAGATATTGCTGCTCCCAGATGCTTTGAGATTGAAGAAAAGCTGAAACAGCGCTGTGATATTCCTGTCTTTCATGATGATCAGCACGGAACAGCCATTGTAGTGGCTGCTGCCTTGCTGAATGCCATGAAGGTAACAGGAAGAAAGATGGGAACTGCCAGAATCGTAATCAATGGTGCGGGAGCTGCGGGAACAGCTATTGCCAAACTGCTTCTTCAGATGAATTTCGGTTCCATTACCATGTGTGATCGCTATGGAATTGTCTGTGCAGGTGAAGACTGGCTGACAGATGCGCAGGAAGAACTGGCTCAGGTTACCAATCTGGAGCATCAGAAAGGTCTTCTGGCAGATGCGGTGAAAGGTGCTGATATTTTTGTAGGCGTTTCACGGCCCGGCATGCTGACAACAGAGATGGTGAGCACCATGGCGAAGGATTCAATTGTGCTGGCCATGGCAAATCCTGTGCCGGAGATTATGCCGGATGATGCAAAAAAAGGAGGAGCAAAGGTAGTTGGTACCGGAAGAAGTGATTTCCCCAATCAGATCAATAATGTGCTGATTTTCCCCGGTCTGTTCAAAGGTGTATTGTCTGTACGCGCAAAACAGATTACAGAAGAGATGAAGATCAGCGCGGCATATGCTCTGGCAGGAATTGTATCGGAAGAGGAATTATCACCGGAGTATATTATTCCCAATGCGCTGAATAAGGAAGTTGCAGTGAAGGTTGCGGAAGCAGTGGCCAGAACTGCTGTAGATGCAGCAAAACAGCAGGATTAATGATGTTTGTGTTTATCTGAAAAGGAGTAAAAGAGATTATGGAAGGAAAATGCAAATGCAGGAATTGTCCGATTGAAAAATATCTGAATAATGCAAAAGGACATTTGAAAGTGGTTCTGCATCACAAATGGGAAGTGATGAAGGGATGTTTCAGAGTTGGACTTTACTGGCAGGGAATTGTCCATGATCTGTCCAAATTTTCTCCTACGGAATTCAGTGCGGGAATTCGTTATTTTCAGGGAACAAGAAGTCCCAATGCCAGAGAAAGAGAGCTTTGTGGATTTTCCCGTGCATGGCTGCATCATAAAGGAAGAAACAGACACCACTTTGAATACTGGACGGATGTGTCTGATGATAAACAGCATTGTCTGGAGGGGAAAAAGATGCCTCCCAGATATCTGGCTGAGATGGTTATGGACCGGATTGCAGCATCCAAAACTTATAAAGGAGAGGCATACACGAACCGTACTCCACTGGAGTATCTTCTTCATGGAAGAGACAGTGAGACCATGAATCCGGAAACTTATGCGGAACTTAAAAAGATTCTGACCATACTGGCCGGTCATGGTGAACAGACAGCTTTTCGATATGTGAGAAAGATGCTTAAAAGAAATTCTTACTGATATTGATCAGATTATAAGAAAACCCGCCGTTGTCTGCAGTATTCAGGCAGCGGCGGGTTTTCTGCAATTGTTTCTGTATTATACTGAAGAAGTCAGAGGCGGCAGCCGGAAATGTTCCGGCAGAATATGACTTCGGACCTGACAGGTTTTACATAGTCTCATACTGCAGAGTCTCAGTTCCGGCAGAGTCTCAGGCCTTGCGGAATGTTGCACACTCTGTCTGTTCCATTTTTTTGGCACCGCTGCCGGCAATACCGATTTTGCTGGCAGTACACATGCTGGCTTTGTTGTACATGCATTTTACCGCATCACAGGCAACTTCCAGCGACTGTTCGGGTGATTCATAGGAGTTGCAGCAGCGTCCTCCTTTTTTCTCATCAAAGCTTGCGCAGCAGGTGGATGAAGGCATATCTGCATTTTCACCGTCAACCTGGATTTTACCTTTACAGCAATAGTGGTCAGAATTGTGGATACAGGTATCGACACTGCATACTAAATTTGTCATAATTACCTCCAGAATTTTACATATTTTATTTTTATTAAGCCGGTACTGAATTTTAGTTACAGCATACAGCCGGCATGAAAGTAGTATGAGCAGAATTAAAAAAAATATGTATTTGTTGCAAAAGTTACAGACAAAAATGGATTTTTTCGGTATACTATTAACGACAATTATTTAACAACCAAGCTTTTGAAGCGATTTTTATATTTTTGTATTTTTTAAACGCAAAAGAAACGGCGTTATTATTACAGAAAGTCTGGGGGAGTATTATGTTTTCAGTTGATGAGTATTTGAGAGAACAGAAGGTGGATGAGGGGCTGATTGAGGATTTGAGACAGTTCCGGGTGAAATATGAGGTGGCAGATGAGGTGAAAAATCGGGTGATTGAGCCGGCGATCCCTTTTTACGGCAGGGAGATTCTGGAGATGGCCATTTCAGCTTTGCTGCAGGGTGAGAATCTTTTGCTGTCCGGGGCAAAAGCAACAGGTAAAAATGTCCTTTGTGAAAATCTGGCCTATATGTTCGGAAGGCCTTCCTATAATATATCATTTCATGTGAACACGGACAGTGCAGCTCTTATCGGCACGGATACTTTCAGAAATAATGAAGTAGTGCTGAGAAAAGGGCCGGTGTATCAGTGCGCCGATTTTGGAGGATTCGGTATATTTGATGAGATCAATATGGCAAAGAATGACGCGGTTTCCGTACTCCATGCCACTTTGGATCACCGCAGAATCATAGATGTTCCCGGTTACAATAAAATCAGAGTTCATGAAGCGGCACGTTTTATCGGAACAATGAATTACGGATATGCCGGTACCAGAGAATTGAATGAAGCTCTGGTTTCCCGTTTTATGGTGATCGATATGCCTGCGCTGACGGAGGATACGTTAATGTTCCTGCTGACAAAAATGTTCCCGGATATGAAGGAGCCTGCAAAAGAGCAGTTTACCGGTCTGTTTATGGACATGCAGATCAAAGCATATAATGGGGAGATTTCCACAAAACCTCTGGATCTGCGAGGGCTCATGTCAGCCGTACGAACCATTCGTTCCGGTCTGAAACCGTCCTCTGCGGTAAAGATGGGTATTACCAATAAGAGCTTTGATATTTTTGAGCGGGAAATTATTGATGATATTGTTATGACGCGTATTCCTTCTACCTGGACAAGAGCAGATATTTTCCAGTCATAAGGGGGTGCGCCTGTGGCAAGAAATTATAAAGCTCCTTATCTGGAAGATGAGGAAAAGGATGAATATTCTCTGGAACTGCAGAATCGTATGAAAAATCTTATGTGGACAGTCAGCGGAGACTATACACTGGATGTGAAGCTGGATCTGGAAAGTTTTAGAAAGTCCCCTTACATTACCATTTACGATGCAGTAAAACAGGGAGCATTTGCCAGGTTTTTCGACATGGAAGAGCTTTCCATGTATATTGTTAAAAAAATTTATATGTCTGCCCAGCAGGCTCCTCTGATGGAACTGGCGCAGCTGTGTGTGGATGAAGCTTCCTATCCGCATATTACCCGGGAACGTTCCGGCGTAGAGGAAATCCGTCGGAGGGCATTTCAGGATATGCTGGAGTATCAGTCGGTGCGGATGAGTGCTACCTTCTTTGGTCAGGTGAAATTTCATATTCTGAAATCTTTTCTGAATGGAGGAAATTACATTGCCACGGAGCGGATTCAGTCTGTTATCAACCGGATTCAGAGTCTGCAGAAAGCAGAAAGTACCATGGAAATTATCCGTACCATTGATCAGATTTACAATCGGATCATTGACCAGACTTTTGAGGAAAAGCACGGAACACTGGAAGATGTACTGGCTGTTTCACTGGAGGAACTGCAGGAATTCAACTGGCAGGATTATCTGGATGAAGAAAGCCTGCAGGATGTACTGAAGCAGTATATGAATTCCCTGACCAGCAGTGATATCGAAAAAGTCGACATGCGTGACCGGCCCAGAAGGGAAGCTTCCGATAAGGGGCCCCGGGTAAGAGTGCTGGATGACGAGGCACTGAAAAAGGTTTATGATTACGTGGAGCTGAATCACGGTATTTCCTATATGTCCATAAGAGAGCAGGAGCAGCTGAATTATCAGCTCTGCAGAGGGGCACATGAGGACTGTTCGCTGTACTACACGGATGGAATTCTGCATCATCCGGCGAAGATTAATTATCAGTATAAATATGCTCAGATGCAGCTTTCAAAAAATAAACGGTTTTATCATGAAAATCACCGGATCATCAAACGCAATATCGAGATGCTGACGGAAATGCTGAGGAAATCACTGATTATCCGTAATGAGGATGATCTGTGCAAGGGCTCCGCCGGGATTCTGGTTCCTTCCCGCCTGTGGAAGCTGGGCCGGACGGAGGATACGAAACTGTTTAATAAGGTTATCAAAAAAGATACCTCGGATTTTGTGGTGGATATTCTCATTGATTCCAGCGGATCCCAGTCATCCAGACAGGCTCAGGTGGCCGTGCAGGGTTATATGATCAGCGAGGCGCTGAGCAATATCGGTATTCCTCATCGGGTGGTGGGATTCTGTACATTCTGGGATTACACGATCATGCGTCGTTTTCGGGATTATGATGATGACCGGAGCATGAATCAGAGAATTTTTGAATTTATGGCATCATCCAATAACCGGGACGGACTGGCAATTCGCGCCACTTACGATAAGCTGATGAAACGGGAAGAACCGAATAAAGTTCTTATCGTACTGAGTGATGGCAGGCCTAATGATCAGAAGGTAAACCGGCCCGGCAGCCGGAATCCCAGGCTGTATGAAGGAGAATTTGCGGTGCGGGATACGGCCTTTGAAGTGAGGCGCGCCAGGGCACTGGGAATATCCGTACTGGGAGTGTTTGCGGGAGAGGATGAAGACCTGACAGCGGAAAAAAAGATTTTCGGTAAGGATTTTGCGTTTATCCGGCAGATCGGGAATTTTTCCAATGTGGTGGGAACGTATCTGAAGCGGCAGCTGGAGGATGATATGTAGAGCGGTGCTGCATGTATTGTGTTGATCCTTCAGGAAATACTGAAAAATGCCGGAGATAATTTTTAAAATCCTCTTGACAGAGAAGCGTCTCTGTGCTATAGTTATAAACGCTGTGAAACAACAAAGTAGAGTATCCACTCTCACCTTAGCACGATTAAGTGACTCGGGTTTATATGCTTTTGATATTAACGAAGTATAAAGTGGATAGTCTGCCTGTCCACTTTTTTTATTGCTGACCGGTTGTATGCAATAGAAAAAGGGCAGCAGAGAAGATCGTCAAAGTATGGAATTTGGAGGTGCTTGACCATTAGCGAATTAATGATTAATGAACAGATCAGAGATAAGGAAGTTCGTCTGATCGGAACAGATGGTGAACAGCTTGGCATTATGTCAGCAAAAGAAGCTATGAAACTGGCTATTGAAGCAGATCTAGATCTGGTAAAGATTGCTCCTGGTGCACAGCCGCCTGTATGCAAGATTATTGATTACGGCAAATACAGATATGAGCTTGCAAGACGAGAAAAGGAAGCAAAAAAGAAACAGAGAACCATCGAAATCAAGGAAGTTCGTCTTTCTCCCAATATTGATGAGAATGATCTGAACACTAAGGCAAGTGCTGCCAGAAAGTTCATTACCAAAGGAAATAAGGTTAAGGTGACTTTACGTTTCCGCGGCCGTGAGATGAGCCATGTTGCTCAGTCCAGACATATTCTTGACGATTTTGCTGCCAAACTTGCGGATGTCGCAGTGATCGACAAGCCGTCCAAGATGGAAGGCAGAAGCTTAGTCATGTTCCTGACAGAAAAACGTTAGTAAGAAAAAGTTAAGGAGGACACAACCATGCCTAAAATGAAAACCAGCAGAGCAGCTGCAAAGCGTTTTAAAAAGACCGGATCCGGTGAATTAAAGAGAAATAAAGCTTATAAGAGCCATATCCTGACCAAGAAGTCAGCTAAGAGAAAAAGAAATCTTAGAAAATCTACAGTTACTGATTCAACAAATGCAAAAGTAATTAAGAAGATCTTACCTTATCTGTAATTCACAGAAGGAAAGAACTGACATTTTAACAGGAGGAATATTGAGATGGCAAGAGTAAAAGGCGGAATGAACGCTAAGCAGAAACATAATAAAGTATTAAAACTTGCAAAAGGTTATAGAGGAGCCCGCTCCAAACAGTATAGAGTAGCTAAGCAGTCTGTAATGAGAGCTTTAACATCTTCATATGCAGGCAGAAAAGAAAGAAAGAGACAGTTCAGACAGTTATGGATCGCACGTATCAATGCTGCTGCACGTCTGAACGGTTTAAGCTACAGCAAATTCATGTACGGTCTGAAGCTGGCTAACATCACCATGAACAGAAAGATGCTGGCTGAGATGGCTGTTAATGATCCTGCAGGTTTTGCACAGCTGGCAGAAACAGCTAAATCAAAATTAGCTTAAGGTTTGAATCGGCTGAATAAGTAAGATAACTGAAAGCATATGGTGCTGAAATCCGGAAGTAGTGAATTATCACTATTTCCGGAATAATTTCAACAAATCGAAAAAGTAAAAAACTTTTCAAAAAAAGTACTTGACATCGCATCACCTTTCATGTATAATTTGTGATGTTCGATGTGAGACATCGAGTTTCGGAGCGTGGCTCAGTTTGGTAGAGCGTCCGGTTAGGGACCGGGAGGTCGCAGGTTCGAATCCTGTCGCCCCGATTGACGAAAAGGCGAAAGAGCCGGAAGTCAGAGGATGTGCCAGTAGCTCAGCTGGATAGAGCAACGGCCTTCTAAGCCGTGGGTCGGGGGTTCGAATCCCTCCTGGCACGTTAGCAGAACAGTTACAGAGATGTAGCTGTTTTTTTGTTTTGGCGGAAAAGATAACGGGACAGCAGTATATTTTCTATCGTGCAGTACGCTTTGCAGGATCTGGAATCTATTTTGCACGTTTTGTAGCGCAGTGTGCATAAATAGCACAAAAAAAGGCTTGAATGTCCGCAGATTTACCATAAGATTGACAATAACATAAGAAGTGGTTATAATATTTTTGTGCAAACACGGGGAAGCAGGTGAGAATCCTGCACAGTGCCGCTGCTGTATGAGAAGAATCAGGGGGCAAAGACCACTGGGAAACCGGGAAGGTGCTTTCTGATGATGAGGCTCAAGTCAGAATACCCGTTAACGACATGATCTACGAGTCATAGCATCATGGTCTCTTTTCAACATACATCGTAAAAGTGCTGCAGAATCAGAGTTCTCTGCACAGGCAGGATGTATAAATCAGTAGATGATAAGGGATGCTGCTATCAGCATCCTTTTTAAATGTGTGCCGATACGGCATAAATCGTCAGGAGGACTCAGAGGTGGAGCACAGAACAGGTATTGAAGAATGCTATGTGATCAAAAATAATAAAAAGCTGCGGATGGGTTATACGACCGGGTCGTGTGCAGCCGGTGCAGCTAAGGCTGCTGCGTATATGCTTCTGCATGATCAGGAGATCAGAACTGTATCCCTGATGACACCGAAGGGAATTGAACTGAGTCTGGAAGTGCTGGATATTGTCAGACAGGAAGGGCAGGTTTCATGTGCAGTGCGCAAGGATGGCGGTGATGATCCGGATGCGACCAATGGTATTCTGATTTATGCAAGGGTGGAAAAGTGTCTGGAACCGGGAGTTTCCATTGACGGAGGCAAAGGTGTGGGAAGAGTTACAAAACCGGGGCTGGAACAGCCGGTGGGAAGTGCCGCCATTAACCGGGTACCGCGTATGATGATCCGTCAGGGGATTGAAGAAATCTGTGAAGAAGCCGGTTATACAGGGGGGATTTCCGTTGTCATATCAATTCCGGAAGGTGAAGTTGTGGCGGAAAAAACCTTTAACCCCAGGCTTGGCATCGTGGGAGGCATTTCGGTACTGGGTACCAGCGGAATTGTGGAGCCCATGAGCGAAGCCGCGCTGATCCGAAGTATTCAGGTTGAGATGAATATGCTGACGGCAGCGGGGGCAGAGTACCTTTTGATTACCCCGGGCAATTACGGTCAGACATTTGTCAGGGAGCAGATGCATCTGAATCTGGACAAAGCCATGAAGTGCAGCAATTTCGTAGGTGAGACCATTGATATGGCTGTGGCCGGAGGAGTAAAAGGGATTCTGTTTGCTGCACATATCGGTAAATTTATTAAAGTTGCCGGAGGTATTATGAATACCCATTCGCGATGTGCGGACAGCAGAGCAGAACTGATGGCTGCTTTTGCCGTGCGTGCGGGGGCAGATATTGAGCAGGTCAGAGCAATTCTGGAGACGCTGACTACGGAGGAGGCCGTTTCGCTGCTGGAGCAGTATGGTCTGAAAGAAGCCGTGATGCCGCTGATTGTGGAGCGGATTATCTATTATCTGGATCACCGGGCTTATGGAAAGCTGGAGCTTGGCCTGGTGCTGTTTTCCAATGAACATGGTTTGCTGGGAATGACGGATAATGTGCAGGAAATGATTGGGAAGCTGTCTCTTTGACGGAGCAGCATTTCATATAAAAAAGATAATTGAAAAAGATATTACAATGACAGCAGAAAAGGAGACTTTTATTATGAAAGGTACATTGTATGGAGTGGGAATCGGCCCTGGTGATCCGGAACTGCTTACGCTCAAAGCAATACGTATTATAAAGGAAAGCCCGGTTATTGCAGTGCCGGGAAAGGTAAAAGAAGATACAGTTGCTTATAAAATTGTAAAGCAGGCAATTCCCGGGCTGGATGAAAAAGAATTTCTGACAGTGGATATGCCCATGACAAAGGATAAGGAGCTGCTGGATAAAAGCCATGACGAAGGTGCAGATGCAGTCTGCGGGATTCTGGAAAGCGGGCGGAATGTGGCGTTTCTCACACTGGGAGATCCCACAGTGTATTCCACATATCTTTATGTGCATAAACGGGTGCAGGCAAGAGGATACAATGTGGAAATTATCAGCGGAATCACTTCTTTCTGTGCAGTAGCAGCCAAACTGAATATGGGGCTTGTTGAAAAATCAGAGCCGCTGCATGTGATTCCGGCTTCCTATCAGATTGAGGAAGCACTTACGCTTCCGGGTACAAAAGTCCTGATGAAGGCAGGTAAAAAGATGGGAAAAGTCAAGGAAATCCTGCGTGAGACCGGCTGCGAGGGAATGATGATTGAAAACTGCGGCATGCCCGGTGAAAAAATATATCGCAGCATTGAGGAAATCAATGAAAATGCCGGTTATTATTCATTAGTAATTGTAAAGGAGAAAAATAATGATTAAATTTGTAGGTGCCGGTTCCGGAGCTCCGGATCTTATTACGGTAAGAGGAATGAAACTGCTTCAGGAAGCGGATGTTATTATTTATGCAGGATCTCTGGTGAACCCTCAGCTGCTGGAGTATAAAAAAGAAGACTGCAAAGTTTACAACAGTGCTTATATGACTCTGGAAGAGGTTCTGGAGGTTATGTACAGAGCAGAAGATCAGGGACTGCTGACAGTTCGTTTACATACCGGTGATCCCTGCCTGTATGGAGCAATCCGTGAACAGATGGATGAACTGGATAAAAGAGGAATCGAATATGATTCTACTCCCGGTGTAAGTTCTTTCTGCGGTGCAGCTTCTGCTCTGAATCTGGAATATACGCTGCCTGATGTATCTCAGAGTGTTATTATTACCCGCATGGCAGGCAGAACTCCGGTACCGGAAAAGGAGGAGATTGCCTCACTTGCGGCCCACCAGGCCACCATGGTTATTTTCCTGAGCACCAGTATGCTGGATAAGCTGTCTGAGCGTCTGATTGCAGGCGGTTATACGGCAGACACACCGGCAGCTATCGTTTATAAGGCAACATGGGAAGATGAAAAAACGGTTGTCTGCACAGTAGGTACTCTGGCAGAGTCAGCCCGTGAAAATAATATTACAAAGACAGCTCTTATGATCATCGGTGATGTGGTTTCCCACAGCCATTACAGTCGTTCCGAGCTGTACAATCCTGCTTTTACAACAGAGTTCAGACAGGCGAGTAAATAATGAAAATATCCTGTATCAGTTTTACTGCCAACGGGAGCAGGATCAATCATCGTCTGCAGCAGTGGTTTCTGGAACAGGGATATGCGTGTGACTGTCAGGCATTTGCCAGATATGCCCGTGATGCCAAAGTTGCGCCTCTTCAGGGAAGCTTCAGGGACTGGTGCCGGGAGCGGTTTCATTGTTCGGATGTACTGATTTTTATTGGAGCTGCAGGAATTGCTGTGCGGGGCATTGCGCCCTGGGTGGCCGATAAAAAAACAGACCCGGCTGTGCTGGTCATCGATGAGCAGGGGAATTTTGTAATATCCCTGCTTTCAGGACATATTGGCGGAGCCAATGAAATGACTTTGCAGGTGGCTGAATTTCTGGGAGCCATTCCTGTGATCACCACGGGAACAGATGTGAATCATACGTTTGCGGTGGATGTATTTGCCGCCCGCAATCAGCTTCAGATTGCAGATATGCAGCTGGCCAAGAAAATCGCAGCGGATCTGATTGACAGAAAAACAGTTGGTTTTATCAGTGAACTTCCGGTGAGTGATGCGGTTCCGCGGGTTCTTCAGCAATGGAATGATGCTTCAGGAGAAACAGTCATAAACAGCCGGGAAACAAAAGCGGAAATCGGGGTGTCTGTAACAGTGCACAGTGCTGAGAACAGACAGGCGGTACCGTTTGACCGTACACTGCGCCTGATTCCGAAAAATGTGCACCTTGGAATCGGATGTAAAAAGGGTACTCTCCGGGAAATCATTGATGAAAAGGTCAGTCAGGTCATGAAGGAGTGCCAGCTGGACTGGTGCGCGGTTGCGGGAGTGGCCAGCATTGATCTGAAAAAAGATGAAATGGGGCTGCAGCAGTTCTGCAGCAGCCATGAACTGCCCTTTGCAGTTTATTCGGCTGAGGAGCTGAAGGCTGTGGAAGGGACATTTACACCGTCACGTTTTGTAGGCAGTGTAACCGGTGTGGATAATGTGTGTGAGCGGGCGGCGGCGCTTGACTGTTTCCGGCGGCGCCTCCATGCGGGAGAGCGGAATCAGAAGGGCAGTTACCGGATGATTCGAAAAAAAACGGCGGGCAGCGGTGTGACCGTAGCCATCGCCATGGAAGATTGGAGTGTTGAATTTGAATAAAATATATGTTGTGGGCATTGGTCCCGGAGAATATGAGCAGATGACCATCAAAGCGGCCAATGTGCTGAAAAGCTGTGATACGATTATCGGATATACGGTCTATGTAAAACTTGTGGAAGAATATTTTCCCGGAAAGGAATTTCTTACAACTCCCATGAAAAAGGAAGTGGATCGCTGTATTCTGGCTTTTGAGGAAGCCATGAAAGGTAAGACAGTTGCCATGATCTGCAGCGGCGATGCAGGTGTGTACGGTATGAGCGGTCTGATGTATGAAATCGGCACACGTTATCCCGAAGTGGAAATCGAAGTGGTATGCGGTGTAACGGCAGCCATTGGCGGTGCAGGTGTGCTGGGAGCTCCCCTGATTCATGATTTCTGTGTCATCAGCCTCAGTGATCTTCTTACTCCCTGGGAAAAGATTGAAAAACGTCTTCTGAATGCTGCAGAGGCAGATCTGAGCATTGTTCTGTACAATCCTTCCAGTAAGAAACGTCATGATTATCTGCAGAAAGCATGTGATCTGATGATGCAGTTCAAATCTCCCGATACCGTCTGCGGTACTGTTGTAAATATCGGCAGGGAAGGGCAGAAGGGAACGGTTATGACATTAAAAGAACTGCGCGATACGCAGGTGGATATGTTTACAACCGTATTTATCGGAAATTCTCAGACAAAGAATGTTGACGGCAAAATGGTAACGCCGAGAGGGTATAAAAATGTATAAAGTACTGATTTTTGCAGGTACGATTGAAGGAAGATCCACTGCAGAATATCTGGCTGCGTCGGGAGTTCCTGTGCTGGCCAGCGTTGCGACGGAATATGGCGCTTCGCTTATGGAGGAGTCAGATTTTCTTCATATCAACAGCAGACGGCTGAATGAAACGGAGATGATCAGTCTCATGCAGGCGGATGGCTGTGAACTGGTGGTGGATGCAACGCATCCCTATGCTGCAGAGGTTTCCGCCAATATCCGCAGTGCCTGCGAAAAGACGGATAAAGAATATATCCGCCTTCTGAGGGAGTCAGAGGAAGATCGATTGTCCGGAAATGATTTTGTGACGGTCGCTTCCGTGAAAGAAGCAGCAGAGTATCTGAAGAAAACCGAGGGCAGGGTACTTGTCACCACCGGAAGCAAGGAGCTGGCAGAATATACGGTGATTCCGGATTTTGCAAAGCGGCTCTATCTTCGTTTTCTTCCTGCTCCCGGGGCAGTTGAAAAATGTCTGGAGCTGGGATATCAGCAGAAAAATCTGATCTGCATGCAGGGACCGTTTTCCAGGGATATGAATACAGCCATGTTAAAACAGACCCAGGCTGTATGGCTGGTCACAAAGGAATCGGGAAAAGCAGGCGGCTTTGGGGATAAGGTGGATGCAGCCCGGGCAGCCGGTGCAAAAGTACTGGTCATCGGGCGGCCCGTTGTGGAAAAAGGTTTGTCCGGCCGGCAGGTTCGTGCACTTCTGGCAGAGCGTTTTGGACTGGAGGCAGACAGGAACGATGCAGATGCAGGACAGATTGAGGGCGCCTCTGCAGCGGCAGAGAGTATCTTCCCGAAAAAAGATGTTCAGCGGCAGAAAGCTCTGTCTGAGCACAAACGTCAGGTGACACTGATTGGAATCGGTATGGGAAGTGCCTCCAATATGACCATTGAAGCCATGCAGGATTGTGAAGAAGCAGATGTGCTCCTGGGGGCTTCGCGGATGCTGGAGTGTTGTTCGCATCTGAATAAACCTTCCTTTGCTGCTTATAAAGACGAGGAATTAAAAAATTATCTGGATGAACATCCGGAATATGAAAAGGCAGTGATTCTGCTGTCGGGAGATATTGGTTTTTACAGCGGGGCCAAAAAGCTGATTGACCGTCTGGAGCCGGAATATCTGGTAAAGACCAGAAGTGGTATTTCCTCGGTGGTTTATTTCTGCGGCAGGCTGAAAACTTCCTGGGAAGACGTGAAGCTCATGAGTCTTCATGGAAAAAGCGGGAATCTGGTGGCAGCAGTGGCCGGCCATAAAAAAGTATTTTCTCTGATCGGCGGAAAAGAAGCGGTCGGTGAAGCCTGCAGTCTGCTGACGGAATATGGTCTGGGGCATGTGAAAGTATCCGTGGGAACAAGACTGTCCTATCCGGACGAACAGATCATAACAGGAACTGCAGAAAGCCTGGCAGGAAAACCTCTGGGCGGCCTGTGTGTGATCCTGGTAGAGAATCCTGAAGCGGGACAGAGACCGGTCACTCACGGAATCGAGGATGAAGAGTTTATCCGTGCCAGGGTTCCCATGACCAAAAGTGAGGTACGCAGCATTTCTCTTTCAAAGCTGAGTCTTTATCAGGATTCTGTCATGTATGATGTCGGCGCCGGTACCGGTTCTGTTTCCATCGAAGCGGCACTTCAGGCACCGGATGGATATGTATATGCCATAGAAAAAAAAGAAGAAGCCTGTGCCTTGATTGAAGAAAACAAACGGAAATTCCATGCAGCCAACATAGAAGTTGTTTCAGGTCCGGCTCCGGAAGCACTGGAGAATCTGCCTGTGCCGACCCACGCATTTATCGGAGGATCATCAGGCAATATGAAAGAGATTCTGGAACTGCTGCTTCGAAAAAATCCCGGGATCCGTGTGGTGATCAACTGTATCGCTCTGGAATCCATATCGGAAACCCTTGATTGTATGAAAACTCTTCCGGTTAAGGATGTGGACATCATTCATGTAAGCACTGCACGGTCCAGGGAACTGGGGAGATACCATATGATGACCGGTATGAATCCGATCTATATCATTTCCTGCACGGGAAATGCGGCCGGGGAGGAGAGAGAATGAGCTATCCCAGAATTTTGTTGGGTGCCGTTTCCAGCGGAAGCGGCAAAACCATGATTACCTGCGGGATTCTGCAGGCTTTTGTCAATAGGGGATTGAAAACAGCTTCTTTTAAATGCGGACCGGATTACATCGATCCCATGTTTCATGCCAGAGTAATCGGTACCCGTTCCAAAAATCTTGATACTTTTTTTGCAGGGGAGAACAATACACGATATTTGTTTGCAAAGGAAGCCCGGGGAATGGATATTTCTGTCATGGAAGGAGTCATGGGATATTATGACGGAGTCGGCGGAACCACTTTTCAGGCTGGTGCCTATGATCTGGCCAGAGTAACCAAAACACCGGCTGTGCTGATTGTTAATACAAAAGGGATGAGCATGTCGGTGGCAGCGCTGGTGAAGGGCTTTGCAGAATTTGTGCCTGAATCTCAGATTAAAGGTGTGATTCTTAATCAGATGTCTCCCATGCTTTACCCCAGGATCAAGGAACAGGTAGAAACTCTGACCGGTATTCATGTGTATGGCTATGTGCCTGTAATCAGGGATTTTGTGATTGAAAGCCGGCATCTTGGGCTGATACTTCCGCATGAAGTGGAAGAACTGGAACGGAAGCTGAACGGGCTGGCAGATGTGCTGGAAGATACACTGGAACTGGATGGGCTTCTGGAACTGGCGGGGACAGCTCCTGATCCGGATTATACGCTTCCCCGGCTGCCGCAGATTGCATTTGAATCAGAGCCCCGCATCGGTGTGGCCATGGATGAAGCCTTCTGTTTCTATTATAAAGACAACCTGGAACTGCTGCAGGAGCTGGGAGCCCGTCTTGTGGAATTCTCACCGATTCATCAGGAGCGTCTGCCGGAAGGAATTAACGGTCTGCTGCTGGGGGGCGGATATCCGGAGTTGTTTGCAAAACAGCTGAGTGAAAACAAAACCATGCTGCGTTCCGTAAAGGAGGCCATTGACAGAGGGATGCCGTGTCTGGCGGAATGCGGCGGATTCATGTATCTGCACAACCGTATGGAAGACATGGAAAATACCATGTATGAAATGGCAGGTGTCATTGATGGGGAAGTGTTTCGCACACCCCGTTTGAAACGGTTCGGTTATGTTACGGTGACAGCCGGTAAACCGTGTCTGTGCGGGCCGGAAGGAACACAGTTTCAGGCTCATGAATTTCATTATTTTGACAGTACAGCCTGCGGTAACGGTTTTCATGCAGAAAAGCCTGCAGGAAAAAGAGGATGGGACTGTATTCAGTGTACAGATAATCTTCAGGCAGGATTTCCGCATTTATATTACTATTCCAATCCGGAGGCAGCGGCAGAATTTCTGAAACGCTGCGGTGAATTTGGAAATCGTATTTGCTGATTCAAAGCAAAGTCTGTAATCGGTTTTTTCAGGGAACAGAAGGTGCGCAAGCACATGAAGAAAAACGACAGACCCATAAGAGGAGGCAAATTTATGAATTTAAATGAAACAATTAAAGCAATCGGACCTTTGGATCAGGGAGCCATGAAAAAAAGTGAAGCCAGGTGGAACAGTATTGCAAAACCGCTGTATGCATTTGGTGAGTTTGAACCCATGACCATCCGCATGGCCGGAATTACGGGAAATCCGGAAATCCATGTGGATAAAAAAGCGCTGGTGATCATGTGTGCCGATCATGGTGTACTGGAAGAAGGCGTCAGTCAGTCCAATGTGGAAATCACCGCCGTCATGACGGAAGGGTTTACGCGGATGGAATGCAGTGCCAGTGTCATGGCAGAGATGGCCGGCGTGGATCTGTTTCCGGTTGATATCGGAGTGGGCAGAGATCTTATTCCTCAGGTAATCAACCGGAAAATTGCCTACGGAACAAAAAATATGGCCAAAGAACCTGCCATGACCAGGGAACAGGCGGTAAGATCCATTGAAGTGGGCATTGAAATGGTGGAAATGCTGAAGGAAAAAGGATATCAGATCATCTGTGTGGGAGAAATGGGTGTGGGCAACACTACTCCCAGCTCTGCCATGGCTTCCGTATTTCTGGATGTGCCGGTGGCAAGCGTGACGGGACGCGGTTCCGGGCTGAAAGCGGAAGGCCTGGCCCATAAGACGAAAGTTCTGGAGAAGATTCTGGCTTCCTACACCTTTGATAAAAATGATCCTCTGGATGTTCTCAGCAAGGTGGGAGGTTTTGAAATCGGCGGTATGGCAGGACTTTATCTGGGAGCAGCGGCCATGCGGATTCCGGTGGTGGCAGACGGGGTTATTTCCTGTGTGGCGGCACTGCTGGCCTGCAGACTGGCACCTGCGGCAGGAGATTATATTTTTGCATCCCATCTGTCAAAAGAACCCGCAGGGAAGCTTTTGCTGGATGCTCTGGGCATGAAACCCTGCCTTACCTGCGGCATGCATCTTGGGGAGGGCACAGGAGCCGTGGCTCTGATGCCCGTACTGGATCTGGCACTGGGAGTTTATCATCGGATGAGCACATTTAATGATGTGGACATCATGGTTTATGAACCATATGATGAAAATGATCATCAGTCCGATAATAAGGAGGAAAAGGGATGCTCGCATTGATAACAGGCGGCAGCGGAAGCGGTAAATCTGCCTATGCGGAGGCGCTTTGTGTGAAACTGCAGCAGGAAAAAAAAGAAATCCCCATGGTGTATATTGCCACCATGTATCCTTTCGATGAGGAAGCTTTTCGGAAAATCGAGCGCCACCGGGAGCTTCGGAAAAATAAAAATTTCAATACAGTGGAATGTTTTACAGGTCTGGAAAATGTAAAGCTGGATGAATTGCATACGACTGTACTGCTGGAATGCATGTCAAATCTGACAGCCAATGAGATGTATCAGGAAAATGGTGCCGGCAGCAGGACCGTGGAGGCAGTCTGCAGAGGATTCGATTCCCTTTGCGGCCAGGCAGATCATGTGGTTGTGGTTTCCAACGAAATATTTTCCGATGGTATGGATTATGATCCGGAGACAGTCCGTTATCAGCAGTATCTGGGGAAAATCAATCAGTATATTGCCGGGAAGGCAGATCTGGTGGCAGAAGTCGTATACGGTATTCCGCTGATTCATAAAGGGGAGGTACCTGTATGATCAGACAGTTGTGGAACGGATGCAAAATATCCTTTGCCATGTATTCAAGAATTCCCATGCCGCCTGCGGAGTGGACTGATGATAATATGAAGTACAGCATGTGCTTTTTCCCGCTGGTGGGAGTGGTGATCGGTGCGGTCATGTATGGCTGGTATCTGTTGTGCGGAATTCTTCCTTTCGGGAATACATTTCAGACAGCGGTTTATCTGGTGATTCCTGTGATCATCAGCGGAGGAATCCATCTGGATGGACTGCTGGATACGGCTGATGCCCTCAGTTCCTGGCAGACCATGGAGCGCAGACTGGAAATCCTCAAAGATTCCAATTCGGGAGCGTTTGCCATAATTACCGGATTTGTATATTTTATTCTGTATTTTGGTGTAATGTCTCAGGTGGATGGCAGGTCCATCGGGGTAATCTGTGTAAGCTTTGTTCTTTCAAGAAGTCTGAGCGGATATTCAGTGGTGACATTTAAAAAGGCGAGAAATACAGGACTTGCCGTGGCATTTGCCAATCCGGCGCAGAAAAAGACCGTACAGGTTACCATGATCGTTTCTGCACTGATTTGTGCCGGTCTTCTGCTGTGGATCAATCCGCTGCCGGGAGCAGCGGTTCTGGCAGGGGGGTTGCTGGTATTTTTCTATTACCGGTACATGTCCATGCATTATTTCGGAGGAATCACCGGGGATCTGTGCGGATTCTTTACGCAGGTTTCCGAGCTGGTTATGGCGTTATCTGCCGTGCTGGTGTCGGTTCTTGTAATTTAATGAGAGAAGGAAATAGGATGAAACTGATCGTTGGCGGAGTATTTCAGGGGAAAAAAGCTTTTGCCCGGAATCTGACGGGAATCGATCTTCAGGAAGCGGCAGACGGCATGACCTGTAATTATGAAGATATTTTCCGGGTTCCCCTGATTTACCATTTTCATGAATATGTTAAGAGAAGGATGCAGGAGGGACTGCCGTACAGACAGCTGGCAGGAGAACTGGCAGAAAAAAACCCGGATATTGTTATCGTAACCAATGAACTGGGTTATGGTGTTGTTCCCATTGAAGCATTTGACAGGAAATACCGGGAAGATACCGGCAGGCTCTGCTGTGAGCTGGCTGCCGCATCCGAACAGGTGTGGAGAGTCTGCTGCGGAATAGGAACCTGCATTAAAGGGGAGAAAATATGAAAATTCAGATGAGCCTGATTCGCCATGGAAAAACACAGGGGAATCTGGAAAGACGTTACGTGGGAACCACGGACGAATCACTTTGTCAGGAGGGGCGGGAAACCATCTGCCGGTATGCGGATACCGGACTTTATCCTGTGGTTCAGGCGGTATTTACCAGCCCCATGAAACGCTGTAAACAGACTGCAGCACTGATTTATCCGGAATTGAACAGCCAGATTATTACAGGGCTTGAGGAAACGGATTTTGGAATATTTGAGTATAAAAATTATGAAGAACTGTGCCATGATCCGGTGTATCAGAAGTGGATCGACAGCAATGGAACCATGGCAGTGCCCGGAGCAGAATCCTCGGAAACTTTTCGCAGGCGTCTGCGCATCGGTTTTATGAAAATGATGCAGGCCTGTGAGGAGCAGCAAATAGAAACGGCAGCCTGCGTGGTTCATGGCGGTGTGATCATGGAATTCATGCAGATGTACGGAATTCCCAGAGAAGATTATTATTACTGGCAGGTAAAAAACGGCTGCGGTCTGGCAGCGGAAGTGGAGATTGAAAATGAAAATTTCGTTATTGGCTTTAGGGATTGGATTCGTCCTTGATCTGATTCTGGGAGACCCGCAGTGGCTGTGGCATCCCATCCGTGCAATTGGTAAATGGATCAGCATCTGCGAAAAACTGATCAGAAAGCTGTTTCCTGATACGGAAAAAGGACTGCTGGCCGGAGGCTTTCTGCTGGTGGTGCTGGTAACAGGAATGTCGACTGCCCTGCCGCTTGCCATATTATGGGCGGCGCATATGGTTTCTCCCTGGCTTCGGCTGGTTCTGGAAAGTATTATGTGCTATCAGCTTCTGGCCACAAAATCTCTGAAGACAGAAAGTATGAAGGTTTACAGAGAACTGGTAAAATCCGATCTGAAGGGGGCACGCTGTGCCGTGTCCATGATCGTGGGCCGTGATACGGAAAATCTGACAGAAGAAGGAGTTGCCAAAGCAGCGGTTGAAACAGTTGCGGAAAATGCTTCGGATGGTATTATTGCTCCCATGATTTTCATGGTTGTGGGAGGTGCTGTGGGAGGATTTTTTTATAAATCCGTCAATACCATGGATTCCATGGTGGGCTACAAAAATGATAAATATCTGTATCTGGGAAGATGTGCGGCTCTTTTTGACGATGTCCTGAACTATATCCCGGCTCGTATTTGTGCCTGGCTGATGATTGCAGCCTCCGGCATAATCGGTCTGGATATGAAAAATGCCGCAAAAATTTATCTGCGTGACCGGTATAATCACGCAAGTCCCAATTCCGCACATACAGAGGCAGTTATGGCAGGAGCACTTCGGGTGCAGCTGGCCGGAGACGCCTGGTATTTCGGAAAGCTTCACAAAAAGAAATTTATCGGAGATCCCCATCGTCCGGTGACACCGGAAGATATCAGGACAGCAAACCGGTTATTATATGCAACGGCAATTCTGTCAATTATTGTTTTTGCAGGTCTGAAAGCTTTGCTGCTGTTTTTATTATAAAGCTTTTTTATAAAATAGGAAAAGGAGCGCCGGTCTGATGACCGGCAAAGAAAAACGATGCATAATCATGGCGGAGAAATATATGAGCGTCATTACAGGCTGGATTATTCCGTTAATGTAAATTGTATGGGAACACCGCCTTCTGTGATTGAGGCAGCGGCAAAAGGAGCCGCTTTATCGGCACAGTATCCGGATGTAAACTGCAGAGAACTGCGGACTGCACTGGCATCTTTTTTAAATGTGAAAGAGAATCAGATTGTATTTGGCAATGGTGCGGCGGATGTGATTTTCTCTGCCATGCTTGCCCGAAAACCTGAAAAGGTACTGGTGCCGGCACCTACGTTTGCGGAATATGAACAGGCGGCCAGAGTGGTTGATGCCTGTATGACATATTACATATTAAAGGAAGAAAATGATTTTCGAATCGATAAGGGATTTCTGAATGCCCTGACTCCGGATGTGGACATGGCATTTCTGTGTAATCCCAATAATCCCACCGGATATGCGGTGGAAAAAAAGGATTTGCTTGCAATTCTGGAGCAATGCGAAAAAAACGACATCTTTCTGGTGGTAGATGAATGTTTTAATGAATTTCTGGAAAATCCCGGGGCTTACAGTCTTCTTGGGGAACTGGAGAATCATAAAAATCTCATGATTCTGAAAGCATTTACAAAAACCTATGCCATGGCCGGGCTCCGGCTGGGATATGGTTTATGTGCCAGTGAAACTTTTATGAAAAAAATGGCGGAATGCAATCAGCCCTGGGCGGTATCTATTCCGGCACAGTTTGCCGGTGTAGCGGCCCTGAAAGAAACAGAATATGTGGCAGAAAGCATGAAGCTTTTGAGGAAAGAAAGTATTTTCCTGAAATCGGAACTTAAGCGGCTTGGCTTCAGGGTATTCGATTCTCAGGCAAATTATATATTTTTTAAGGCAGCGCCCGATCTGAAACAGGCCTGTGGGGAAAGGGGCATTCTCATCCGCGACTGCAGTAACTATATCGGCCTGGCTCCCGGATATTTCCGGATCTGTGTCAAGAAGCATCAGGAGAATCTGGAGCTGGTCAGAGTGTTGGAGGAAATTGTAAATGGCTAAAGTTATTATGGTTCAGGGAACCATGTCCAATGCGGGAAAAAGTCTGCTGGCGGCGGGGCTTTGCCGCATTTTCAGACAGGATGGCTACAGGGTGGCACCATTTAAATCACAGAATATGGCGCTGAACTCCTTTATTACGGAAGAAGGACTGGAAATGGGGCGTGCCCAGGTCATGCAGGCGGAAGCAGCAGGCATCAGACCCTCTGTCCTGATGAATCCGATTCTTTTAAAACCCACCAATGACACCGGTTCACAGGTGATCGTCAACGGCGAAGTACTGGGAAATATGTCAGCCAGAGAGTATTTTGCGTATAAGCATAACCTGAAAAAGGATGTCATGTATGCTTTCAATAAACTGGCTGAGGAGAATGATATCATTGTTATTGAAGGGGCCGGAAGTCCGGCGGAAATCAATCTGAAGGATGAAGATATTGTCAATATGGGCATGGCGAAGATGGCCAAAGCACCGGTTCTGCTGGTGGGTGATATTGACCGGGGAGGTGTATTTGCCCAGCTGGCGGGCACCATCATGCTGCTGGAGGAAGATGAAAAAGCCATGGTAAAGGGGCTGATCATCAATAAGTTCCGCGGTGACAAGACAATTCTGGATCCCGGCGTGAAAATGCTGGAGGAGATTACGGGTATCGATGTGGTGGGTGTCGCTCCCTATCTGAATATTGAAGTGGAGGATGAAGACAGCCTCACAGAGAGATTCAATGGAAACCAGGAAGTGGGCATGATCGATATTGCCGTAATCAGAATTCCGAGAATTTCCAATTTTACCGATTTTAATCCCTTTGAAAGCATTGACGGGGTATCTCTTCGTTATGTTCACAATGTAAATGAATTGAAAAACCCGGACATGATTATTATTCCGGGAACGAAAAATACCATGGAGGATCTGCTGTGGATGCGTCAGAATGGACTGGAAGCAGCCATATGCAAGGCGGCAGCAGCAGGAAAGATCATATATGGTGTCTGCGGCGGTTACCAGATGCTGGGAGAGACTCTTTCCGATCCTGAGGGTGTGGAAGCCGGCGGTGAAATCAAGGGAATGGGGCTTCTTCCCATGGACACGGTGTTTGTGGGACAGAAGACAAGAACCCGTGTGAAAGGGACATTTGAAAATGTCGGTGGTGCTCTGCAGGGGCTTTCCGGTGTCCATCTGGAAGGATATGAGATCCATATGGGTGTAAGTACGCTGAGAGAAGGTGCCGATGCCCGTATTCTGACCCGGATCTCCAACTTTGCAGGAGAAGAAGGGCAGACCGGCGGGACAAAGACAGACGGAGTCCAGAGCGGCAATATCTACGGAACCTACGTACACAGCTGTTTTGATAAAGAAGGTGTTGCCCGGGAAATCGTAAAAGCCATTGCCGCATCGAAAGGTCTTGATACGGAACATATTTCCGGTGTGGATTATCAGGAATTTAAAGAAACACAGTATGATATTCTTGCAGATGCCCTGCGGGAACATCTGGATATTAAACGAATTTATGAGATTATGGAGGAGGGAATCTGATTATGACAGTACAGCTTGAAAATGTACTCCCCAGAGAGATTGAAAAAAGAAGTTTTGAGATTATCGGACAGGAGCTGGGACGGGAACTGGATCCCGAACAGGAACTGATCATCAAACGGTGTATTCACACCAGCGCGGATTTTGATTATGCGGACAATCTGAAATTCTCGGAAAATGTGGTTCAGAAGGCCATGGATGCCATTAAAAAGGGTGCAGTTATCGTAACGGATACCCAGATGGCAAAATCGGGAATCAATAAACGTGCACTGGCCCGTTACGGAGGGGAAGTACTGTGCTTCATGTCTGATGAGGATGTGGCTGAACAGGCAAAAGCAGGCGGCACTACCCGTGCAACCGCCTGCATCGACAAGGCAGCAAAGCTGGAAAAACCGGTGATTTTTGCCATAGGAAATGCACCTACTGCCCTGGTCCGCATCTATGAGCTGGTTCAGGAAGGAAAACTGAAACCGGAGCTGATCATTGGTGTACCGGTGGGATTTGTCAACGTGGTACAGTCCAAGGAGCTGATCATGTCCCTGGAAGAGACACCTTATATTGTAGCAGCAGGAAGAAAAGGTGGCAGCAATATTGCCGCATGTATTGTGAATGCACTGCTGTATAAAATTGATGACAGAAGAGATTAGGAAGAATATTCGCCTTAAAATCTGAACTGCCGGCAGAAAAATGAATAAATCCCCCTGATTCCGGCATAGACTTTGATAAAAGTACAAAAACATATTGAAAGTTTGTAAATTACATCATCTTTTTTCGTTTCTTCAGATGAAGCTGGTGGACAAAGCTGAAAAGGAATATCAGAGAGGGGAGATTCTATGAGTGACAGAGAAAAACTGAAACTGAATGGAAAGGTAGTATCAGTGGAGCTGCTGCATGAACTGGCATCGGACAGTAATATAGAAGAAATCAATCTGGGAGACAGTATCCCCGGAGAAAAGATCACAGGCTGCAGAGAGCGGCAGAGGGAGTTTGATCAATGGGAGCTGGCTTACAGGGATGGAAACCGGATTCTGGTTTATGTATAAAGACGGCATGCGCCTGCTGCGGAAAAATTCTGCTGCAGGCGCTGATTTTTTGTATTCTCCGGAGGAGGTGTATCTATTCCTGCCGTTAATTATCATGTGTTCTGTATTTGCTTTATTATTGTTCAAAAAACAAATTCTCTTAAAGAAAAAAACACAATTCCATCACAAAAGGCTGGTAGTATATAGGCATGAAGAAAAAGAACGGCAGAAATGCCGGGATCTGTTTCTTTATTGATATGATAATCAGTAATTTATTTCACTTAGGAGGCAGAGGACATGAGCGAAAATAATGAATATACAGATAATTCCTATACAGGCAATAACAATACGGAAAACGGCTGTACAGGCAGCGGAAGTTATACAGAAAACACCGGTTATGCAGGCAGCAGCGATACAGGAAGAGCCGACAATGGAAACAGCTACAGTTATGGAAGCTATTATTCTTCGGAAAGTAATACATCGGGAAGCAGTTCTTACGGAACTTCCGGTACATCATACGGTGCAGGCAGTAACAGCGGCAATGGTACAACCGGAAGCAGTGGTAACAAAAAGCCGAAAGATAAAAAGTCCGGAAAGAAAGGCGGTCTGCTTCGCAAAGCAGCGGCGATTGCGTTGTCAGCAGTACTGTTTGGCGGTGTAGCAGGTTCTGCCATGGTCGGTGTACAGTATGCGGCACAGAAAGCAGGGGTAATTGCTGATTCCGGATCGGAGACACAGGGAGCAGCAATTAAGATTGCGGAATCATCCAATACGTCATCTTCAGACAGTTCATCCGGAGGAAATGTGGTTCTGGGGGATGTCTCCGGTATTGTGGAAAAGGTTCTACCTTCTGTCGTATCGATTACCAATTCACAGATTTATGAAAATTACCGCAATGGCGGCTGGCCGTTCTGGTTTGGTTATGGCTCCGGTTCCGGTGAACAATCAGGGGAAAGCAATCAGCAGGAAGTTGAGGCAGGAAGCGGTTCCGGTATCATTATCGGTCAGAATGATTCCGAACTTCTGATCGTGACCAATTATCACGTTATCGAAGATGCCGATTCGCTTACAATTACATTTAATGATGATGCAACTGCCAAAGCTTCTGTAAAAGGTACCGATTCCGATAATGATCTGGCGGTTGTTGCAGTAGCTCTTTCCGATCTGAAGGATGAGACAAAGAATTCCATTGCAATTGCGACCATGGACACTTCCGATGACTGCAAAGTTGGTCAGGGAGTAATTGCCATCGGTAATGCTCTTGGATATGGTCAGTCAATTACAGTAGGTTATATCAGTGCCATCAATCGTGAAGTTCAGACTTCTGACGGAACCAGCAGAAAACTGCTGCAGACAGATGCAGCCATTAATCCGGGTAACAGCGGTGGTGCTCTGGTCAATACAAAAGGTGAGATCATCGGTATCAACTCTGCAAAATACAGTGATACAGATGTGGAAGGTATGGGATTTGCCATTCCCATTTCCGCTGTATATGATATTATAGATGATCTGATGAATCAGACTACCAAGGTACAGGTGAGCGAGAATCAGAGAGGTTATCTGGGTATTGAATGTGCATCTGTGGATTCTACATCTGCTCAGACCTATAATATGCCTCAGGGAGCTTACGTATACTCTATTCTGGAAGGCGGTGCAGCTTCCAAATCAGATCTTCAGGCAAGGGATATCATTACAAAACTGAATGGTACCAAAATAACTACGAAAGAAGATCTGGTGGAGGAATTGAAATACTATTCTGTCGGTGACAAGGTTACACTGACTGTTTCACGTGCTGACGGAACCGAATATAAGTCCATGGAAATTGAGGTTACTCTGGCAAAACAGGTAAATCAGTAAGAAACAGCTTGTCTGATAGCAGTGAATCAGCTATAATACGAATATGTGCAACTCCCGGTGAGAGTTTTCACCGGGAGCTTCTTTATTTAATGAATTTTTGCAGCAGAATAGATAATGGAGTTGACGAGATGAGTAATGAACATAACGATGATATTTTAAGGGATGCGGAAGAAACCAGAGATAATCAGAATCATCCGCAGGATGATGGATATGAAGAATTCTGCTTTATGTGCAGAAGACCGGAAAGCCAGACAGGAAAGCTGATTCATCTTCCCGGCAATCTCTGTGTTTGTTCACATTGTATGCAGAATGCATTTGATTCTTTTCAGAACAGCGGACTGCAGTATTCGGATCTGATGGATATATCGGGCATGATGATGCCGATTTATGATAATGCGGCTAAAAAAAGCAGCGGGACAGACCATGGCACAGGCGATGACAGTGAAGAAAAAAAGGATGCAAAGAAATCCGGAGATAAAAAGAACAGGGGTCCCAATATCAGCATGATGTTTATGAATCCCATGCAGGAACAGGGACGTTATAAGGTAAAGAAAAAATCCGAAGAGGAGAAGGCAAAGGAGAGAGCGGAATTTGATATCCGTTCCATTCCTGCGCCTCATCAGATCAAGCAGCAGCTTGATGAGTATGTGGTAGGTCAGGAAAAAGCCAAAAAAGCTATTTCAGTGGCTGTATACAATCATTACAAACGGGTTTTTGCGGATAATTCTGATGGTGTTGAGATTGAAAAGTCCAATCTTCTGATGCTCGGACCTACAGGAAGCGGTAAAACCTATCTGGTTAAAACTCTGGCAAAGCTTCTGGATGTGCCGCTGGCCATTGCGGATGCCACCTCCCTGACAGAAGCCGGTTATATCGGAGATGATATTGAAAGTGTAATTTCCAAGCTTCTGGCAGCTGCGGATAATGATGTGGATAAAGCGGAGCATGGAATCGTATTTATCGATGAAATTGATAAAATTGCAAAAAAGAAGAATACCAACAGCCGTGATGTCAGCGGGGAATCCGTGCAGCAGGAGCTTCTTAAGATGCTGGAGGGCAGCAAGGTTGAAGTTCCCATCGGTGGAAGCAGCAAGAATATGATGGTTCCCACCACCACTGTGGATACGGACAATATTCTGTTTATCTGCGGAGGAGCATTTCCCGAGCTGGAACGCATCATCAAGGAACGTCTGACGAAGAACAATTCCATCGGTTTCGGTGCGGAGCTGTACGATGCGGAATCCAAAACAGAGGGAGAGGTGCTTTCTCAGGTTACAATCGATGATCTGCGGGCATTCGGCATGATTCCGGAGTTTCTGGGCCGTCTGCCGGTCATTGTGACACTGGATTCTCTGTCAGAGGAATTCCTGATAAGGATTCTTACTGAACCGAAAAATGCCATCGTAAAGCAGTATAAGAAGCTTTTTGCCATGGATGAGGTGAAGCTGGTCTTTGAAGAGGATGCATTGCGGGTTATTGCGCGGCGCGCTCTTGAAAAGAAGACAGGCGCCAGAGCTTTGCGTGCCGTTCTTGAGGAATTTATGCAGGATATTATGTATGAGATTCCCAAGGATCCAAACATCGGCCAGGTAACGATTACGGCTGATTATCTGGAGAATAAAGGCGGCCCTGTTATTGCACTGAGAGGAGTATAAAAAGCGGGCATGCATTCATAATACAGCGGCGGAGTTCATATTATATACGGAAAAACTTTTCGGGGTCTGAAATGGCTTTTTCCGAAGAATGCAGAGAAAAAATTCTTTCAGAAGAATACATGGATATCATTACCGGAGAATACTGGTCGCCAGGGGTTACTGATGACCGGATCTCCGGTTTTTGTTCGCAGTCGGCGGACCGGGATGTGAAGATTGTTTATCTGGATCGGAATACAGCGCCTCCTCTGGGATCAGATGCTTATTTTTATCAGAATATTCCGTCTCTTTATATCCCTCTATCCACATCAGCGCTGAATGCTGCGGGAATTCTCAGAGCGGCAGATCAGCCGGCTCTCGGTCTGCAGGGTCAGGGGGTGATCATCGCATTTGCAGATACAGGCATTGATTATACGCATCCGGCTTTTCTGGATGAAAACGGAAACTCCAGAATTCTGAGCATCTGGGATCAGACAGTTCAGACAGGGACACCACCTGTGGGGATGGATTATGGAACGGAATATACGAAGGAGGATATTGAACGGGCACTGGCTTTTGAAAATCCCCGGGAACTGGTTCCTTCCGAGGATACCGACGGACACGGGACCTATGTGGCGGGTGTGGCAGCCGGGAGCCGGGTGGTAACCGGGGGAAGTGTATACCAGGGGGCGGCACCTCTGGCTGAAATTGCAGTCGTAAAGCTCAAGCCGGCCAAAAAATATCTGAGAGATTTCTACCGGATGCCGGAAGAGGCCCGGCTTTTTCAGGAAAATGATATTCTGCTGGCCATGCGTTTTTTTATGGACCTGCAGCAGAAAATGGATATGCCCATGGTGATCTGTTTTACACTGGGGAGTAATATGGGCGGCCATGACGGAGGGTCGCCGCTGGGGCTGATACTGGAAAGAATTTCCAGATCACACAGAATGGCTCTGGTGGCAGCTTCGGGAAATGAGGCAGTGAGAGCTCACCATTATTTCGGAGATGCTCCTTCTCAGGAAATACCCGATACGGTGGAACTGCAGGTAGCGGATAATGAACAGGGATTCACACTGGAAATCTGGCCGGATCTGTCTGAACTGGTGACGGTGGCGGTAATTTCTCCTTCCGGTCAGAGAGCGGAAAAATTCACCACAAGACCGGGTGTGGGAAGCCGGCTCCAGTTTGTACTGGAAGGAACTGTACTGGAAGTAAATTTCTGGTTTGATGCATCGGGAAAAGGGAGTCAGATCGTGACGCTTAAATTTTCGCGTCCTGCACCGGGAATCTGGAAGATACTTGTCTACAGCGTATTTCATTATGGAGGTGGTTTTCACATGTGGCTGCCTGCGCAAGGGCTGATCCGGCCGGAAACTGTTTTTCTGAAGCCTGATGTGGATGTAACGCTGACCGATCCCTCGGCGGGTGAGCATCTGATCACTGCAGGTGCGTATGATCATATCACAGACAGTATTTATATACAGTCAGGAAGAGGGAAAACCCGTACCGGACAACAGCAGCCGACCATCGCTGCTCCGGGAGTTTCCATTGACGGCCCGTCACTTCAAAGCATATCGGGATATGAGCAGAGGACGGGAACCAGCGGTGCGGCAGCAATTACCGCGGGTGCAGCAGCCTCGATTCTGACCTGGGGTGTTGTCAATGGAAATCTTCCGGTGATGACCGGGACAACGGTGAAGTTTTTTCTGACCATCGGTGCAGTGAGGCAGAATACGCTGTCCTATCCAAATAACGAGTGGGGCTACGGTAAACTGAATCTTTACCGGATTTTTGAAGTTCTGGCCGGATTGTCCTGATTATCTGCCGCTTTCCGCAGAAAGAACAATGAGAGCAGCAGAAAAAAAGATGGCGAAATCGGCCAGATTGTAGACGATGTGGCTGAAGCGTGAAGGCTGACTGAAGGAAATATAATCCGTTACAAAGCCGCAGGTCAGATGATCGTATACATTGCTGGCGGCCCCTCCCAGCATCAGACCCAGTGCCAGCCGCAGCAGCAGGGAACTTTCCCTCCGGCAGATAAAAAAGGAAAAAGCCGACAGAAGAACCAGAGCAGAAGAGGTCAGAATGCAGACCAGCCGGGGGTGGTTCTGCAGAAGATTCATGAACATACCGCTGTTTCTGGAATAGCGCAGAATCACATGGCGGCCGTGGGGATGGGGAAGATTTTTATCCCTGCGTATTTTGTGCTTCAGATACTGGTCGGGAACAAAAACCGACAGAGCGGACAGGAAAAGAGTAAACATTTCAAAGCCTCCGTTTTATATTGGATTTTTTATCATCATACCACAGGAAAAGTATGGATAAAAGAACCAAAAAATTGAAAATAATTACTGTTTCGGACATGAGCTGGTACAAAATCAAAAAACTCCGCTTAAATCAGTTGATAATTTGTGTCATCCGTACTATAATCGCTAACGGAAATTCTAAATTTAAATAAATGGCAGAAATCAGTTTGTCTGATGAGAAAGGTCCGGGGAGGGGCCGCAGTTTATGAAAACAAATAGAGAAGATATAAGAAATGTTGCAATTATTGCCCATGTTGATCACGGTAAAACAACTCTCGTGGATCAGCTTCTGCGTCAGAGCGGTGTATTCCGGGAAAATCAGGAAGTGGCAGAGCGGGTGATGGATTCCAATGATCTGGAAAGAGAAAGAGGAATCACGATTTTATCCAAAAATACGGCAATTAATTATAAAGGTGTGAAAATCAACGTGGTCGATACACCCGGACATGCGGACTTCGGCGGTGAGGTGGAACGTGTCCTTAAGATGGTGGATGGCGTTATTCTGGTGGTAGATGCTTTTGAAGGCGCCATGCCCCAGACCAAATTTGTTCTTCGCAAGGCTCTGGAACTGGATCTTGCGGTTATGGTCTGCATCAATAAGATTGACCGTCCGGATGCGCGTGTGGACGGGGTTGTGGATGAAGTACTGGATCTGTTTATCGAGCTGGATGCATCGGAAGAGCAGCTGGACTGTCCGTTTGTGTATGCTTCGGCCAAAGGCGGTTATGCAGTATGTGATCTGGCAGATGAACCCAGAGACATGTGTCCTCTGCTGGATACGATTCTGGAATATATGCCCGCACCTCAGGGAGATCCGGATGCACCGACCCAGATGCTGATCAGTACCATCGATTACAACGAATACGTGGGCCGTATCGGTGTGGGAAAGGTGGAAAACGGTACTCTGA
Organism: Lachnospiraceae bacterium; assembly: GCA_034086685.1. GTDB lineage: Bacteria > Bacillota > Clostridia > Lachnospirales > Lachnospiraceae > TWA4. The sequence goes on along the minus strand of JAXDZY010000124.1, from coordinate 43,170 downwards.
AGGTTAATCAGGATGTGGTAATCGTCAATGCACATGATGAAGATAAACAGCTGAAGGTAAAAGTCAGCCGTCTTTATAAATTTGACGGTCTGGAGAAAGTGGAAGTGGACAGTGCAGAGATTGGCGATATCGTAGCTGTGTCCGGTATTGCACAGCTTCATATCGGTGATACGCTGTGTGCACCGGAGGCACCGGAGGCAATTCCTTTTCAGAAGATTTCAGAACCCACCATTGCCATGCAGTTTATGGTAAATGACAGTCCTTTTGCAGGTCAGGAAGGCAAGTTTGTGACTTCCAGACATTTAAGAGACCGTCTGTATCGTGAGCTGAATACTGATGTGAGCCTTCGTGTGGAGGATACGGAAACAACAGAATGCTTTAAGGTTTCCGGCCGTGGGGAGCTGCATCTGTCCATTCTGATCGAGAATATGAGACGTGAGGGCTATGAATTTGCAGTCAGCAAAGCGGAAGTGCTGTATAAAGAAGATGAAAAAGGCCATCTGCTGGAGCCCATGGAACGTGTTTTTGTGGATGTTGACGATGAATTTTCCGGTAATGTTATCCAGAAGCTGAGCCAGAGAAAAGGCGAGCTGCTGGGTATGAGCCCCAATGGAACAGGAAGTACCCGTCTGGAATTTCTGATTCCTTCCCGTGGTCTTATCGGTTATCGCGGAGAATTTCTGACGGATACCAAAGGAACAGGTGTCATGAACACAGTATTTGACAGCTATGGCCCGTTTAAAGGCGAAATAAGCTATCGTAAGCAGGGTTCTCTTATTGCCTTTGAAACAGGCGAAAGCATCACCTATGGCCTGTTTAACGCGCAGGAGAGAGGTGTTCTTTTCATCGGGCCCGGTGAAAAGGTTTATGCCGGTATGGTAATCGGTGAGAACGGAAAAGGTGTTGACATTGAAGTGAATGTCTGCAAGAAAAAACAGCTGACCAATACCCGTGCATCCGGTTCTGACGATGCACTGCATCTGGTACCGCCCAAGGCCATGAGTCTGGAGCAGGCGCTGGAATTCATCGATACTGATGAACTTCTGGAAATCACACCGGAACATCTGCGTATCCGCAAAAAGATTCTGGATGCTTCAACTCGTAAGAAGATGGCTCACAACAAGAAAAACAACTGATTCTGTTCCGGGCAGAGTATATCTCTGTCCGGAATTTTCCGGCCCGGCATGACGATATGTACAGCGGGCTTTTTTTGTGCTTTATTTTCCGATTCGGCTCTTGAAAAAAGGCAGGTTATTATTTATAATAAAGATGATGATGTGGATTTTACAACATTATTTTAGACAGAACTGACAAAATAACGATTATTTTGATAGCATAATTTTTGAATAGATATAAATTCAGATAGATGAATTCCCGGAAAAGATGACAACAATAATATAGAGTATTAAAAGAAAATTGATTGAAACTGACTGGTTATAGCAATCAGCAATGATGCCAAAGAAACCGCTGCAGCTGCAATCTCCCTGCAGCAGGGAGAAAGGCGGGGCTTTGTGGTACAAAAGGTACCTGAAGCAGGAGAAGACCGCCGCATGACAGGTTTGAATTCGGGGCAGGGCAGTATGGGAAAAGTGACAGTATAGGAATCGTATTTACAGAACAGGTGGTATTGGATTGGCAGGAAAGTATTATGATCAGATCGTTGAATATATTCTCGCGAATCAGGAGAAATTCTATCGGCTGGCATATTCATATATAAAAAACCCGGATGGTGCGATGGATGCGGTGCAGAATGCAATCTGTCGTGCTCTGGAGAAATATCGTACGTTACGTGATATCAAGGCAGTTAAAACATGGTTTTATCGTATTCTGGTAAATGAATGCCTTATGTATCTCAGAAAACATGATAAAGAAATACCGGTAGATTCGGACAGCTGGGAGGGATGGAACAACGGTATTTACATTGAATCAGCTTTTGAACCAGGAGAAGAGGTTTTTAAAAAACTGGACCGTTTGAACCCGGAGGTCAGAACGGTTATTATTCTTTATTATTTTGAAGAATTAACACTGAAAGAAATTGCGGATGTGACGCAGACAAATCTTAACACAGTAAAATCACGTATGTACAGTGGACTTCGAAAGCTGAAAGGAATCATAAAGGAGGATTCGGATTGAGCGATCTTGAAGAGGAAAGTCACTGTCACTCAGACTGGTCGGAATCAGCTGAGCACGGCGGTGATCAGAGTGGTATGCTGCTGGATTGCGGGGCGGACCGGTTCCGTCAGGCTAAAGAGCTGTATGACGCAATTCAGATACCAGGGGAACTCAATACAAGAGTCAGAGCAGCGATTGAGTCGAACCAGGGGCGCAGAAGAAATCGATTTCTGTGTTTGATTGGTACAGGAGCAGCAGTCCTGGCGTGTGTCTGCTGTGTGATGTTTCAGACAGGAATTCTGTCAAGTCAGAAAACCGAGTTCACGAATCCGTCAAGGAATATGACGGCTTATCCTGAAACAAAGGAGAGTGTGAATGTTTTGCAGACCGGTTTTGAAACAGAAACAGAAGATGAATCAGATATAAAATCTGACAAAAAGATTGAGACGGAATGGGGAAGTGAGGTGGAGAGAAGGACGAAAACAGAGCCGGAAACCGGAGAAGACTGTGGAACGGAAGCAAAAAATCGCGAAAATTGAAAAAAATGCTTGATTAAATTCGGAATCTGTGGCTTTATATATATGGACCAGATTTTTTGGAGGTAGACACAGAATGAAGAAAGTAGTGAAATTTGGCGGCAGTTCCCTGGCAAGTGCAGAGCAGTTCAAAAAAGTGGGCGCAATTATCCGCAGTGAAGATGCGAGACGTTATGTTGTACCTTCTGCTCCTGGTAAAAGATTTTCCGGCGATACCAAGGTAACAGACCTTTTATATAGCTGCTACAGTCTGGCGGAAGCAGATGAAGATTTTGAAGCAGTTCTGGCGGAAATCAGGTCACGCTATGATGAGATCATCAGCGGACTTGATCTGAATTTATCCCTGGATGGGGAATTTGATACGATCCGCAGAAAGTTTCTGGAGAAAGCAGGGGTTGACTATGCTGCTTCCAGAGGCGAATATCTGAATGGTATTGTGATGGCTGAGTATCTGGGATATACATTTCTGGATGCGGCTGATTATATTACATTCAGGGCAGACGGCAGTTTTGACGATGTGGTGACCGATGAGAAGCTTTCAGCCTGTCTTGAAAAGACGGAGAAGGCTGTTATTCCCGGATTTTACGGAGCTTATGCAGATGGACGCGTAAAAACCTTTTCACGCGGAGGTTCGGATGTAACAGGTTCTATTGTGGCTAAAGCGTGTAAAGCTGACATCTATGAAAACTGGACAGACGTGTCCGGTTTCATGCTGACAGATCCCCGTATCGTTAAGGATCCCGAGATCATTGAGACGATTACTTATCAGGAGTTAAGAGAGCTTTCCTATATGGGAGCCAGTGTGCTGCATGAGGATGCTATTTTCCCGGTCAGAAAAGCCGGTATTCCCATCAATATCCGCAATACAAATGCACCGGATGACAAGGGTACCATGATCGTTGCCAACACCTGTTACAAGCCCAGATATGCCATTACGGGCATTGCGGGACGCAAAGGTTTCACTTCCATCAGTATCGAGAAGGATATGATGAATGCAGAGATCGGTTTCGGACGCAGAGTTCTGTCTGCTTTTGAAAAAGCGGGAGTACCGTTTGAACATATGCCTTCCGGCATTGATACCATGACCGTTTATGTGAATCAGCACGAATTTGAAGAACATGAACAGCTTATTCTTTCCGAAATCCGTCGTCTGTGCGAACCGGATGTGATTGAGCTGGAGACGGATCTGGCTCTGGTAGCAGTGGTAGGACGCGGCATGAAAAAGAATAAAGGTATTGCGGCAAGAGTATTTGCGGCACTGGCGCATTCAGGCATCAATATCAAGATGATCGATCAGGGTTCCAGTGAGATGAATATTATTGTCGGTATTGAGAGTAAGGATTTTGAAGCATCTGTTCAGGCTATCTACGATGTTTTTGTGAACATGGAATTGTAATTTGAATTCAGTTGTTGACATTTTCGGGAATATGTTTTATACTCCTATACAACAGTTTCGTCAAAGGCGGTGAGACATTATGTCTTGCCGCCTTTTTTGTGTTTGTATGGTTAAAGCAGTATTTTCTGACCGTACGGACACGCTTTGCGGGAGTATGATTTCCTGCTTCTGACGGCTGTCAGCGGTAACATGGAAACGTAACAGTTTTCAAAAAGGAAGGAGAAATAAATGTCAGCTTACACATTATCATTTATCGATCCGGTACAGCCATATCTGCTTCAGACCACTGCCAGATATTATAAATATCAGGTTTACCAGCGCGGGATCCAGGAGTTTTTCAGTTTCTGCACCTATGGCGCTGAAAAGGCAGATGAAGACGGTTATATTACTTTTCGAATGGTTCCGGATGTGGGAATACAGACCTTAATAGCATGTGACCAATCAGAGTTTTCCATAATTACACTTGAACCTGATGTGGAAGCGATGTTTGTAAAACTGAAACCCGATACAGAGTATTTTGGAATCCGCTTTATGCCGGGGATTGTGGGATACGTACAGAAATTTCTGAGCCAGCCCGTGTATGCGGAAGAACTTCATACATATTTCCTGCAGGAAAATGGCTTTTCACGGAGATGCCGGATCTTTCAGAATGTATTTGAGGAATTTCTGGGAAGCAGTGTGGAACACAATCTGAACTCACAGGTTCCGTCCATATACGCCATGGTCAGCAGGACAAACGGCGATATCAGAATCGATGAACTGAGCCGCCATCTGGGCTATTCGCAGCGTTATATGAGCAAGATGATCAAAGCGGGATTCGGTATGTCACCAAAAACTCTCTGCAAATACATAAAATTTCAGAAATCTCTGGAATATCTTGGTTACCGCAATGATATGGATATTACGGAGGTATCCAATGCACTGGGTTATTATGATCAGTCTCATTTTGTAAAATATTTTAAGGAATTTACCGGTGTAACTCCCAGAAATTATGTGAGTATGGTCAGACAGGATCGGCTCTATCAGAAGATTGAGACCGTCGGCCGGCAGGATCTGGATTATCATCACCGGGAGACTTTTACCCCAAGAGAATGGAAAAATCTGTTTCTTGCCGAATAGAGGAGGAAAAACAGAAGCTGCCTTTTCCAAAGAACCGGGAAAGACAGCTTCTGTTTATTCTTTCGTAAAGATATCTGCAGATATAACCCCATTGCCATATCTCCCACACAGATATCAGATTGTGCTTCTTTATCAGTTGTATCTGATATTTGTATAATATCACCGGAAATCTAATTTTGATAGTAAAAAATGGAGCAAAATAACTAAAATAAAAAATAAATTTCGGAAATATGTCTGAATTGATGTCTGATTCCGGGAACTTTGACAGAAAAATTCAGGGTTTTACTTGCGGTCGTATCTGAGTTCGGCTATACTGATGTATGAATGGCAGACAAAAGCGATATCAGCGGCAGTTTTGCGAAGGATTGTCAGTAATGGAGGTAGGATTATGACTGAGTATGATAATATGCAGCACAGCAGCGGAAGAAATAAAATGGTATGGAAAGACAGAAAGCATTTTATGTGGTTTCCTTTCAGCTTTACCACCTATGAGCTGAAGAATGACAGACTGTATGAAGAAAGGGGATTTTTCAGCACCAGTTCAGATGAACTGCTGCTTTACCGTGTGGTGGATCTGACCATGCAGCAGACCCTTTCTCAGAAGCTTTTCGGTACGGGGACACTGATTCTCAAGTGTCGTGTGGATGCCAATCCGGAGATTCGTCTGGAGAATATCAAGCATCCGCGTCAGGTAAAAGAACTGTTTTCGGACATGATCGAGGAAGCAAGAGCCAGACACCGTGTAGTAGGGCGTGAGTTCTACGGCAATACGTATTATGAAAATGATGATTCGGATGAGGAGGATTATGATGAGATGCAGTAAAAGAGCCGGGCGGCTTCTTTCCTGTATTCTTCTGGCGATTCTCTGTGCGCTGGCAGGTCTGCTGACCGCGTGCAGTGCGGATATGCAGTCCTTCCTGTCCGAGGCAGATACGGAAGCGGTGTATGAGCAGGAAGCATGGAATCAGGAAACGGAGGATACACAGGAATATTCATCTGACCAGGATACAGGCGGGCACAATGAGTCGGAAGACGACAGTTCAGTCAGTCAGGCTCAGGAAGATAAAAACACGGTTTCGGAAGACGGAACTTATACTTCACCGGATCAGGTGGCGCTGTACATCCATTTATACGGTCATCTGCCGTCCAATTATATTACTAAAAAAGAGGCGGAAGCAGCGGGATGGAACAGCTCCAGGGGCAATTTATGGGATGTTGCATACGGCATGAGTATCGGCGGAAGCAGATTCGGTAATTATGAAGGAGCTCTCCCTGATAAGGATGGCCGTAAATGGTATGAGTGTGATGTGAATTATCAGGGCGGTTACAGAGGTTCGGAAAGGCTTCTGTATTCCAGTGATGGTCTGATTTATTATACCGGTGACCATTACGAGACATTTGAACAGCTTTATTAGATAGTAATGAATCGGCTGCGGCGGTCTGCAGCTGACAGAAAGACCATAGCACAGCAACAGAAAGGATGCCATGGTCTTTTCTGTGTCCGGAGGATGATTTATGTTGGATCGAAGCAAGGATACACTGCTTTATATGCAGCTGTATGATTATTACAAAGAATTGATATTGAGCGGAAAAATGAAGCAGGGCGCCAAGCTTCCGTCCATACGCCAGTGTGCGTCTCAGCTTCAGGTCAGCCGTACCACGGCAGAGATGGCCTATATGCTTCTGGCGGCGGATGGATATATCATTTCCCGGCCTCAGAGCGGATATTATGTCACAGGTCTGTGGCAGGAGCACAGCCGGAGAAGAGAGCACAAAGAGGGACAGAAAGGGATAACCGGTGAAGCAGGCGGGGGCCTGCTGCCCGGTTCCGGAAAGGGAATGCCCGGCGGCAATATTCAGGAAGAAAAAGAAGAGATCAGAATTGATTTTTCATCCACATCGGGCGGGCAGGAAAGTTTCAATCTGGATCTGTGGAGACGATATGTAAAAAGTGCATTGCGTCAGGGAGATCGTCTGATCACATACGGCAATCCTCAGGGAGAGGAAGATCTGCGCCAGGTTCTCAGCGATTATCTCACCAGAAACAGAAATGTGATCTGCAGTGCGGAGAATATTGTAATCGGTGCCGGTTTTCAGAGTCTGCTTCATATTCTGTGTCCGCTGCTTGGAGACCGGAAAAAAATCCGTTTCCTGGATCCGCATTTTAAGCAGGGACAGGCAGTTTTCGAGGATTACGGTTTTTGTGTGGAGAAAAACGGGAAAGATATTACAAATGCGGATCTGGTCTATGTGACACCTTCTCATCTGAACCGGTGGGGAGATATCATGCCGGTGAAAGACCGTTTTCTTCTGCTTCAGCAGATATCGGATTCCGGGAGCATGCTTATTGAAGATGATTATGACAGTGAATTTGCGTACATGAATCATCCGGCCCAGGCACTGCAGGGGCTGAACGGAGGGAAAAATGTGATTTATCTCAGTACATTTTCCAGAATGCTGCTTCCTTCCATCCGTATCAGTTTTATGATTCTTCCGGACGAACTTCTGCCGGCTTATGAAAAGAGAAAAAACCTGTATAACCAGACGGTATCGAAGGCGGATCAGATTGCTTTGTGTCAGTATATCAGAGATGGACATCTGCAGTCACAGATCCGTAAAACAAAGAAAATGTATGAAGGAAAAAGTGCACATTTTCTGGATCTGTTAAAGAGATTTCAGGCAGAAAATCATGTGCAGATACGGATTACGCAGGGAAAGTCGGGAATGATCGCCAGAATAGGGCTTCCTGATGGATGTTCATGCAGGAAGCTGGCACAGCGGATGTTGTCGTACGGCATACGGATCGGCATTTTTTTCGATGAAAATGAAGATCAGAATAATATTTATCTTTCCTGCAGCAGTGTACCGGAAAAGTACTGGGAAGAATCCATTCGGATTCTGATGGAAGAAATTTTGAAAATCTCTAAAAAAAATGCTTGACATATATGATATATGTGTTATAGTATCAATAGAACAAAATAAACATGGTTACAGTCCCGGAAGGGGCAGAAGGAGTGCATATGAATATCAGTAAGTTTACACAGAATTCTCTGCAGGCAGTTCAGAATTGTGAAAAGCTGGCGTATGACTTTGGTAATCAGGAAATTGATGAAGAGCATTTACTTTACAGCTTACTGCAGCTGGATCAGAGCCTGATTCTCAGGATGATCGAGAAGATGGAGATTAATGGAGAACAGTTCACCGGCCGGGTAAGACAGCTGATTGAAAAGCGAGTCAAAGTATCCGGTGGTAATGCATATATCAGTCAGTCGTTGAATCAGGCCCTGCTTCATGCAGAGGACGAAGCAAAGCGCATGGGAGATGAGTATGTTTCTGTCGAGCATCTGTTTCTTGCAATGCTGGCCGCTCCGAACCAGGCTCTTAAGGGGCTTTTCAGGGAGTATGGCATTACCAGAGAACGTTTCCTGCAGGCACTGTCAACGGTGCGGGGCAATCAGAGAGTGACTTCTGATAATCCGGAAGTGACTTATGACACACTGAACAAATATGGTGTGGATCTGGTGCAGAGAGCTTCCGAACAGAAGCTGGATCCGGTTATCGGGCGTGACAGTGAGATTCGTAATGTGATTCGGATTCTTTCCCGTAAGACAAAGAACAACCCGGTTCTGATCGGTGAACCCGGTGTCGGCAAGACTGCAGTGGCCGAAGGGCTTGCACAGCGTATTGTACGCGGCGATGTTCCGGAGACACTGAAGAACAAGACGATTTTTTCACTGGATATGGGTGCCCTGGTTGCAGGTGCAAAATACCGTGGTGAGTTCGAGGAACGTCTGAAAGCGGTGCTGGAAGAGGTTCGCAAAAGTGAAGGCAGGATTATTCTGTTTATTGATGAGCTTCATACAATTGTGGGGGCCGGCAAGAGTGACGGAGCCATGGATGCGGGCAATATGCTGAAGCCCATGCTGGCAAGAGGTGAGCTGCATTGCATCGGGGCCACCACACTGGATGAATACCGTAAGTATATTGAAAAGGATGCCGCTCTGGAACGTCGTTTCCAGCCGGTTACAGTGGATGAACCCACGGTGGAGGATACCATTTCCATTCTCCGTGGTATTAAGGACCGTTATGAGGTTTATCATGGCGTCAAGATTACGGATGCTGCTCTGGTCAGCGCGGCAACCCTGTCACATCGGTATATCACAGACCGTTTCCTGCCGGATAAAGCCATTGATCTGATAGATGAAGCCTGCGCTCTGATTAAGACCGAGATGGATTCCATGCCCGCGGAGATGGATGAGATGCAGCGTAAGATCATGCAGCTGGAAATTGAAGAAGCTGCTCTGAAAAAGGAGACAGACCGTCTGAGTATGGAACGTCTGGAGGCGCTGCAGAAGGAACTGGCAGAATTGCGTGAAGAATTTTCCGCAATGAAAGCGAATCTGGATAATGAAAAGGCGTCTGTTGAGAAGCTGAAGAAACTGCGTGAGGAGATCGATTCCGTGAACAGTGATATCCAGACAGCCCAGCAGAATTATGATCTGAACAGGGCAGCGGAGCTGATGTACGGCAAACTGCCTCAGTTGAAGAAAGAACTGGAGTCGGAAGAAGAAAAGGTTAAGAAGAAAGATCTGTCACTGGTTCATGAAGCTGTAACAGATGAAGAAATTTCGAGGATTGTTTCCCGCTGGACCGGCATACCGGTATCCAAGCTGACGGAGAGCGAGAAGAATAAGACCCTGCATCTGGATGATGAACTTCACAAACGTGTTATCGGACAGGATGAAGGTGTTGAAAAAGTGACGGAAGCTATCATCCGTTCCAAAGCCGGAATCAAGGATCCCGATAAGCCCATTGGTTCTTTCCTGTTCCTGGGTCCTACCGGTGTCGGTAAAACGGAACTGGCAAAGGCTCTGGCGGAAAGCCTGTTTGACGATGAGTCCAATATGGTGCGTATTGATATGAGCGAATATATGGAGAAGTTCTCCGTATCCAGACTGATAGGAGCTCCGCCCGGATATGTGGGCTACGATGAGGGAGGGCAGCTGACGGAGGCAGTCCGCAGAAAACCTTATTCAGTTGTACTGTTTGATGAAATTGAGAAGGCACATCCCGATGTATTCAATGTTCTGCTTCAGGTGCTGGATGACGGACGGATTACGGACTCTCAGGGCAGAACCGTAGATTTTAAGAATACGATTCTGATCATGACTTCCAATATCGGTTCAACGTATCTGCTGGAGGGAATCGATGCTGACGGTGATATCAGCGAAGAGGCCAGAAACATGGTTACACAGGAACTGAGATCTCATTTCAGACCCGAATTCCTGAATCGTATTGATGAGACAATCATGTTCAAGCCTCTGACCCGTGATAACATCAGCGGAATCATCGATCTGATGATGACTGATCTGAACCGCCGTCTGCAGGACCGTCAGCTTACGGTGGAACTGACAGAAGATGCAAAGCACTATATAGCAGAGAACGGTTACGATCCGGTTTACGGTGCCCGTCCTCTGAAGCGGTATCTGCAGAAATATGTGGAAACGCTGGCAGCAAGGATTATCCTTGGCGGTAATATCAGTGAAGGTGATGTAATACAGATAGGTCTGTCAGGCGATCATCTGGACGCATCGGTTATCAGTTATCCGAAGGAAAGCTGATCATATATAAAAGGTTCGGAAAGATCCGGGCTTTTCTGAATAAATTTACGAAATGAAACAGAGCTGTCTGTCAGCTGATGAAAATCGGCGGCAGGCAGCTTTTATTTCTTTATGCCGGGAACATTGTAATTTTCCGGGAAATCATATATACTGTGGAAGAAAAAGGAAAGCGGGATGCTTTCCTTTTTCAGGGACACAATGATTATTGGGAATAAACACGGGAGGAGAGTTCGTGTGAAAATTGTTCTGATCCAGATGGCCGTGACTGATGAGGAAGATTATTCGCTGCGTATGAAGAAGGCAGATGGATTTCTGACAGAGATTGAATCTTCAGCAAGGAAACCGGATCTGATTCTGTTTCCTGAATTGTGGGGATGCGGATTTCAGAATTATGCCGGCTATGAGGCAGCGGCGGAGGATTTGCAGGGAGATTTCCGGCATTTTATGAGCCGGTGGTCCCGGAGACTGCATTGTTATATTCACAGCGGGAGTTTTGTGGAAAAAAGACAAAAGGAGACGGAAGGTTTAGTGAAAACGGAGCTTTACAATACATCGCTTCTGTTTGACCGGGAAGGAAGTTTAAAAGGAATTTACAGAAAAATCCACCTGTTTGGTTTTGAGTCCATGGAACAGCGGATTCTGACTGCAGGAAATCAGGTAACGGAGATGGAAACCGAGTTTGGAAAGACGGGAATGAGTACCTGTTATGATCTTCGTTTTCCGGAACAGTTCCGTTTTTCAAAGGAACATGTACCGGATCTGTTTCTGGTTACAGCTGCCTGGCCCCAGGCGAGGCTTGGGCACTGGAGATTGTTTAATCAGGTGCGTGCGGTGGAAAACCAGTGCTGTGTAATATCCTGTAATGCAGTGGGGACACAGTGCGGCGTCACCGGTGCCGGGCACAGCATGGTAACAGATCCCTGGGGCAGCATACTGGCTGAAGGGACGGAAAAAGAGGAGCTGATCTGGTGCGATCTGGATATGAGCCTGATATCGGAATGCAGGAACCGCTTTCCTGCACTGAAGGATCGGAAGGATATGATTGGAGGAAAATTATGAAAAGTCCGTTGACAACTTTATGTTACATTGAAAAAGACGGTAAATATCTGATGCTTTACCGGAACAAAAAAGAAAATGATGTGAATGAAGGAAAATGGATCGGTATCGGAGGGCATTTTGAAGCGGGAGAAAGTCCGGACGAATGCCTTCTCAGGGAAGTCAGGGAGGAAACCGGTCTGATTCTTACCAGCTATCGTTTTCGCGGAATGGTAACATTCTGTGCAGACGGGTGGCCTGTGGAATATATGTGTCTGTATACGGCAGACGGATTTGAGGGAGAGCCGGTCACAGAATGCAGTGAAGGAGAACTGCGCTGGATTGAAAAGGAGAAAATACCGGATCTGAAGCTGTGGGAAGGAGACAGGGTATTTCTGAAGCTTCTGATGGAGGAGAGTCCCTTCTTTTCCCTGAAACTTCATTATGTGGGAGATGATCTGGTGGAATGCAGTCTGCATGTCTGAAAGGAATATTTTGAAAAGAGGAAACGGATCCATGAAAAGATTATTTGTTTATTTGAAGCCGTATAAAAAGGAATGCATCTGCGCCCCTTTGTTTAAGATGCTGGAGGCTATATTTGAGCTGTTTGTACCGCTGGTTATCGCGGCAATTATCGATACGGGTATTGCCGGTCATGATAAAGGATATATTGTTCGGATGAGTTTGATACTGGTTGCACTGGGCCTGATTGGTGTGACGTGTTCCATAACGGCACAGTTTTTTTCGGCAAAAGCTGCGACAGGCTTTGCCAGCAGGCTGCGCCATGCTTTGTTTGAGCATCTGCAGAGCCTGTCCTATACGGAGATAGACAGTCTGGGAACATCAACCATGATTACGCGCATGACCAGCGATGTGAATCAGGCGCAGAGCGGTGTAAACATGACACTGCGTCTGTTTCTGCGTTCTCCGTTTATTGTCCTGGGAGCCATGGTCATGGCCTTTACCATTGATTTTCGCTCTGCACTGATTTTTGTGGCGGCAATAGCCGCGCTTTCTCTGATCGTGTTTGTGCTTATGAGGATTTCTGTGCCGCTGATGCGTCAGGTACAGCAGCGGCTGGATTCCATTCTGGGAATTACCAGAGAAAATCTGACCGGTGTCCGTGTGATCCGGGCATTTGGCCAGGAAGAGCATGAACAGGATGAATTTGAGCAGAGAAACAGTCTGTTTACGGCTGTTCAGAAAAAAGCGGGAAAAGTATCCGCACTTATGAATCCGCTGACGTATGTGGTGATCAATGCAGCTGTTATCTGGCTGATCTGGACCGGTGCTCTGCAGGTGGATGCAGGGACTCTTACTCAGGGACAGGTGGTTGCTCTCTACAATTATATGTCTCAGATTCTTGTGGAGCTGATCAAGTTTGCCAATCTTCTGGTAACCATCAACAAAGCAATTGCCTGTGGAAACCGGATCGCGGGAGTATTTGATGTGACAAGCAGCATGCAGGAAGGTACCCTGGAAGATGTCAGCCGGGAGCCGTCTGTTCCCGCGGTTCAGTTTGATCATGTGAGCCTGACCTATCAGGGAAGTCAGGATACTTCACTGGAGGATATTGATTTTACGGCGCCTCAGGGCAGTGTGACAGGGATAATCGGAGGTACCGGTTCCGGTAAAACTTCTCTTGTAAATCTGATTCCGCGTTTTTATGAAGCAACAAAAGGAAGCGTACAGGTATATGGCCGGGATGTGAAAGAATATCGTTATGATGCTCTTCGGCGGGAAATCGGCATTGTGCCTCAGAAAGCTGTGCTGTTTCATGGCACCATCCGGGATAATATGCGGTATGGCTGCGGGAATGCCGGTGAAGAGCAGATCATGCAGGCCATAAAAACAGCGCAGGCTCTTGATGTGGTGGAAAAGAAAGGTGGCCTGGATGCCATGATCGAACAGGGCGGACGCAATCTCTCCGGAGGGCAGCGGCAGCGTCTGACCATTGCAAGAGCGCTGGTATCAACGCCGGGTATTGTCATACTGGATGACAGCGCATCTGCTCTTGATTACGCAACGGATGCTGCATTGAGAGAAGCCATCCGCAGTCTGCCGGATGCACCGGCAGTATTCATTGTATCTCAGAGAGCAGCTTCCATACGTCATGCAGATCAGATTATCGTGCTGGATGATGGGCGGATGGCAGGCAAAGGTACTCACGAAGAATTGCTGAAATCCTGCCAGGTTTATCAGGAAATTTATTATTCACAGTATCCGAAGGAGGTGCAGGCATAATGGCAGCAGCTGAAAAGAAAAAGACATCGGAAAAAAGCCGGAAAAGTACAGTTGGGAAGGTTCTGCATTACATCCGGCGTTACTGGGGATTTCTTGCTGTATCGCTGATTCTTGCAGTTGTGACGGTTGTTCTGACTTTATATGTGCCGATTCTGATCGGACAGGCAATCGATCATATTGTTAAGGCTGGAAAAGTGGATTTTTCTGCCATAAGCAGGATTCTGCTGAAAGTGGGAATCGCAGTGGCTGTGACGGGTATCTGCCAGTGGGTCATGAATATTATGAACAATCACATCACATATCATGTGGTTCACGATATCCGTCAGGAAGCGTTTCAGAAGATTCAGATCCTGCCTTTGAGATATCTGGACGCTCATGCCTACGGTGAGATTGTCAGCCAGGTCATTGCGGATGTTGATCAGTTTGCAGACGGACTTCTCATGGGCTTTACACAGTTTTTTACCGGGGTGGTAACCATCGGAGGTACGCTGGTATTTATGCTGACCATACATGTGCAGATTACTTTTATTGTGGTACTGCTGACTCCGCTGTCTTTTGTGATCGCCAATTTTGTTGCTAAAAATACCTATTCCATGTTCCGGCAGCAATCTGTGACCAGAGGTGAGCAGACTGCTCTGATTGATGAAATGATCGGCAATGAAAAGGTGGTACAGGCATTCGGATACGGCGATCGTGCTCTGGAGCGTTTTGATGAAATTAATGACAGACTGGAAGCATGTTCCCTGAAAGCCACATTCTTTTCCTCTCTGACCAATCCAGCTACCCGTTTTGTCAACAATGTGGTTTATGCGGCAGTTGCGCTGGCCGGCGCTCTTACGGTATTGAACGGAGGAATGACGGTGGGTAATCTTTCCAGCTTTTTGAGCTATGCGAATCAGTATACAAAGCCGTTTAATGAAATCTCAGGAGTCATTACGGAACTTCAGAATGCGCTGGCCTGCGCTGCCCGTATCTTCAGTCTGATTGAGGAAGAACCTCAGGTACCGGAGCCGGAAAATGTAAAAGTTCTGAATCATGCAGAGGGCAGTGTGGAGCTGGATCATGTGGCATTTTCCTATGTGCCGGATAAATCCCTGATTGAAAATCTGAATCTGTCGGTCAGGCCGGGGCAGCGCGTAGCGCTGGTGGGTCCCACCGGCTGCGGAAAAACAACAATTATCAATCTGCTGATGCGGTTTTATGATGTGGATCAGGGAGGTATTCGTGTGGACGGGACAGATATCCGGGATTATACCAGAAAAAGCCTGAGAACCAGTTATGGTATGGTGCTGCAGGAGACCTGGCTGAAAGCGGGAACTATCCGTGATAACATTACAATGGGCAGGCCGGAAGCCACAGAGGAAGAAATTATTGCGGCAGCAAAAGCTTCCCATGCACATTCCTTCATCCGTCGCCTGCCTCAGGGGTATGATACGGTCATATCGGAGGATGGAGGCATGCTGTCCCAGGGACAGAAGCAGCTGCTCTGCATTGCCCGGGTGATGCTTTGTCTGCCTCCCATGCTGATTCTGGATGAAGCAACTTCTTCCATTGATACTCGTACGGAACTGAAAATTCAGGAAACCTTTGCACAGATGATGAAGGGACGCACAAGCTTTATTGTGGCGCACCGCCTTTCGACCATCCAGAATGCTGATGTGATTCTCGTTATGAAGGACGGACATATCATCGAGCAGGGCAGTCACCGGGAACTGCTGGAAAAAGGAGGTTTTTACAGAGAACTGTATTACAGTCAGTTCCGCAATTAAAAAACGGCATGCCTCACACCAAATTTCGTGCGAGGCATACCACAGCTACAGCCATTTCTGACCGCGATACCGGTTAAAGCATGCAAACACTTCCTGGGCGCGGGGCATTGCCAGATTGGAATTCAGATAAGAACCATCCGCCAGTGCCTCCAGCCCTCTGCTCTGAATCAGTTTCATCAATTCATCTACAATAGACTGAAGATTCTTTCTTCCGTCACAATAATGAAGTCCGGCATATTTCAGAAGGAAAGAGAGGGCAGTGGTCTGTTCACTGTCCGCAAGCTGTTCCACATAGCGCAGATCCACTGTATCTTTGTTGATGGAAAAAGCATCTTTTCCAAGAGTTTTCATCTTAATCCGGTCACCTGTGCCAAATCCTTTTCCTGCCACAGGAATACGCCCAAAAACAGGCATGGAAACAGTAGTTTCAGGAATCTCAAGCGGCGGAAAATGTGATGCCTCTTCTTTTGCCGTTGAAGTAATTTCCCGGGGAACATAGCGATCCATCTGGATAATACAGTCAGCCACGTGAAAATAGGAACCGGAGCTTCCCGCAACCATAACAGAAGAAATGCCATGATCTGCATAAAGAGACTGAACCCGCTCAATAAAAGGTGTAATGGGTTCCTGCTCCCGATGAACCACCCGCTGCATCAGTTCATCACGAATCATGAAATTGGTGGCACAGGTATCTTCGTCAATCAAAAACAGAGAAGTGCCGGCTTCCATGGCTTCAATTACATTGGCTGCCTGGGATGTGCTTCCGCTGGCATCTTCCGTGCAGAAGGAACGGGTATCTTTTCCGTTGGGAAGGTTACTGATGAACATGGAAATATCGGTTTTCTGAATACTCCGTCCATCCTCTGCCCGGATTTTTACGGCGGCGGAATCAGTAATGACATATTCACGTCCATCACCTGCAATATGGTTGTAAACTCCCAGTTCCAGTGCTTTTAAAAGGGTGGATTTGCCGTGATAGCCGCCGCCCACGATCAGGGTAATTCCTTTGCGGATTCCCATACCTTTCAGAACACCGGCATGCGGGAGAGAAAGACTGATTTCCATGGAGGAAGGAGAAACAAAGGGAACAGCCTGCTTCATGGGGCGGGAAGAAATTCCGCTTTCTCTGGGGAGAATGGAGCCGTTGGCTATAAATGCCACAAGGTTTTTTTCTTTCAGCTGTCTGCGGATATATTCCTGATCCTCGGCCAGATGAACAACGGAATTAACCTGTTTTTTATTCAGATTTTTGTAATACAGAGTTTTTGTGATGCAATCCGGAAGAAAATCAAAAAGAATCCGGATCAGTTCAGTGGAGTTAATGGTACGTCCGTTGGCAGGAAAACCGATCTCCATACGGATCAGGACGTCTCCTTTTCCATCGGTGATCCTGCAGGCACTTCTTTCAAGAATCTCCTGTCCGGGCCTGCTGATGGACATCAGACCGCTTTTCCCGGAGCCCTTTGCCCTGAAATTGTATTTTTCGATTTCAGAATGGAAAAGGCGTGTCAGATGATCCTGCAAAGCAATACGTTTATGAGCAAGATCATAAAGCTCAGCGGGAAAACCGGCTTTTCCGGCGGGAACCAGAATACTTACTCTGGAAGGAGAAGCAAAAGGATCTCCCTGCACATGATCGATGTTCAGAATATAATCACCAAACTGATAGCTTCCGCGCGTATCCTTGTAGGCCGGATAACTTTTCCTGTTGATGACAGTCAGCATATTTTTTAAATCAGATTTATTTTTCATTCTGATAATCCTCCTGATAAATGATTGAACTGAGTTTAAGTATATCACAGACTGCAGAAAAATGGTAATGGCAGGTTGACAGAGGGTTTCCTTTTTGTTATGCTTAAAAAAGATTTGATAAAGGTGGTGCTGGAATGATTATTACTTTCTGCAGATAGTTTGCCGGATTATTGTTTCCGGGATTTGATTATTGGCTGTCCTTTCCGAAGGATAGTTTTATTATCATGCCTGCAGAAAGAACATTGCTTCACTAAATCAAGCATATGGGTGAGAACATGGGATGAAAGGACATGGTGAAAGCGTGCGGACGACTTCATCGTGATTTTTCGTTGCAGTGTGTGTTTCGGGCGCAGGCGCAGGTCTGCGCCCTTTTTGTTTTATACGGTTCTTTCTCCGGGCGGAATACGGAGGACTTTTGTATGTCGTTAATTACAGTTAAAAATCTTTCATTTGGATATGAAAGCAGTTATGATATGGTATTTGAGAATGTGAATTTTCAGCTGGACAGTGAATGGAAGCTGGGGCTGACCGGCAGAAACGGATGTGGGAAAACAACATTCTTCCGGCTTTTGCAGGGACAGTATGAATACAGCGGCAGTATTGAATGCGGAAGGCTGCAGTTTCAGTATTTTCCGCTGTCTCTTTCTGAGGCGGATAAAAAACAGCTGACCGTGGACTGCCTGGCACGCCTGTATCCCGGGTATGAATTATGGCGGGTCTGCGTGGAGTTCAATCTTCTGGATATGGATACGGAACTGTTATACCGTCCGTACGGCACGTTAAGCTGCGGGGAACAGACAAGAGCGGAACTGGCTTTTCTGTTTTCACTGGAATCGTCGTTTCTGCTGCTGGATGAGCCGACCAATCATCTGGATCAGGAAAGCAGGGAGATCATAAAAAAATATCTGAAGAAGAAGAAAGGATTTATTCTTGTGTCTCATGACAGAGCATTTCTGGATGCGTGCATCGATCATCTGCTGGTAATCAACCGTGCCAGCATTGAAGTTTATCAGAGTGATTTCAGTACATGGTGGGAAAATAAACAGAGACAGGATGCATATGAAACGGCGCAGAATGAACGAATCAGAAAAGAAATCGGGCGTCTGGAGCAGTCGGCAGGGCAGGCCGCCCGCTGGGCGGACAAAGTGGAAGGAAGAAAAATCGGTTTTGATCCATCCCGGGAACCGGAGCGCAACATCGGTACCCGTTCCTATCTGGCCGAGAAATCCAGGAGAATGCAGCAGAGAAGGAAAAATCTGGAAAACAGAATTCAGAGAGAAATTGAAGAAAAACAGGGCCTGATGAAAAATGTTGAGCAGATTGCCGATCTTAAAATGAATCCGGTGCCGTTTCATAAAAAGCGGTATCTGGAAGCGAAAGAAGTTACGATTGGATATGCCGGCCGGCAGCCGGTCATACAGAATCTGTCTTTTAGCCTGCATGAAGGGGAGCGTCTGGTGCTGCGGGGAAGAAACGGATGCGGAAAATCGACTTTGCTGAAAGCAATTCTCAGGAAGCTTCCGGAAATTGTAATCAGCGGTTCAATAAAAATGGCAGGTGGTCTTGGCATATCCTATATTCCTCAAAGTGCGGATTTTCTGGAAGGAACCCTGAGAGATTATGCCAGAGGCTGTGGAATTGATTATACACTGCTGCTGACTGTGCTCCGCCAGCTGGATTTCGACCGGGTTCAGTTTGAAAAAAGAATGGAAACCTATTCGGAGGGACAGAAGAAGAAAGTGCTTCTTGCCGGAAGTCTCTGTGAGCGGGCCAATCTTTATATATGGGATGAGCCGCTTAATTTTATCGATGTATTTTCAAGAATGCAGCTGGAGCAGGTGATCTGCCGGTATTGTCCGACTATGATCCTGGTGGAACACGATCAGACGTTTGTGGGGAAGGCTGCTACAAAAGTGCTTGAACTGGATGTCGGAACAGAAAGTCTGCAGTGAAATTTAAAAGTATTTCAGAACCGGTTTTTCCTGTTATTTTTGTTAAAATTAACAAAATACAGGCTTTAAATTAATATAATTACAGAAAATAATACCTGTATATTTTAAAATGTGCTACAATACTTTCATGAAATTCTGAAATAACAGATGATGTATTTACCAGGAGCCAATCAGGCTTTGCGGGCGGCTCCGGGCAGATGTCTGGATGCAGGGAAATGAAATGGAGGATTTATATGGCAGCATTTGATCGGGTGTTATCAGGATATCCCAGTATGGATAAGGTGCTGGATTATATCCGGTTGGGAGACAATGTGGTGATTCAGGTCACAAAGATGGAAGAATTTCGTTTTTTTGTAGGACCATATGTGGAGCAGGCCAGGAAAGACGGGAGAAATCTGATTTATTTTCGTTTTGCCAGCCATGAACCGCTGGTTGAAGAGGATGATGCAAAATGGTATTGTCTGGATCCGGGCGAAGGTTTTGAACAGTTTACCATCAGGGTTCACCGGATTATTGAAAAGGAAGGAAGAGATGCTTTTTATGTGTTTGACTGCCTGTCGGAACTTCAGGTGGCCTGGGCAGCGGATCTGATGATGGGCAATTTTTTCTGTGTAACCTGCCCGTTTCTGTTTATTCTGGATACAGTGGCAATGTTCCCGGTAATCCGTGGTGATCATTCTCATGATACAATTGCCCGGATCCAGGAAACCACACAGCTCTTTCTGGATGTCTATTCGGATGAAAACAATATTTATCTGCATCCGGTTAAAGTCTGGAACAGATATTCAGCCACCATGTTCCTGCCTCACAGGGCGGATAAAAAAGAGAAGGTATTTACAACTCTGACAGATTCCGTAAGCATGAGCAGATATTATGCTGTGGTCGGACAGTATCTGAGTACGGAGGATCAGAATCTGGACAGCTGGGAACGGTATTTTCAGAAATCACGGGTGTATACGCCGGATCAGGAAGAAGAAATCAAGTCCAATTTCTGCCGTATGATGATGACAAAGGATCCGAAAATCAGAGAGATGTTCGGCAGATTTTTTGAGATTAAAGATTATTATCAGGTTAAAGACCGTCTGATCGGAAGCGGCAAAATCGGAGGCAAGTCCTGCGGTATGCTTTTATCACGAAACATTGTGAACAAGTGCCTGCCGCAGCTTTCCGGTCGGATGGAGCCGCATGATTCTTTCTATATAGGAAGTCATGTTTTTTATACATATCTTGTCTATAATAAGCTGTGGGATATTCATGTTGCTCAGAAGGAGGAAAACGGATACTATGAGCTGGCGGGACAGCTCTTTGATGGAATTATGAATGGAGCATTTCCGGAGTATATCAGAGAGCAGCTGCGCCGCATGCTGGAGTATTACGGCCAGGCACCCATCATTGCCCGTTCCAGTAGTATGCTGGAAGATGGATTCGGCAATGCATTTGCAGGTAAATACGAGTCGGTTTTCTGTGCAAATCAGGGGACCCTGGAGGAACGTCTGGAAAAACTGGAGGAAGCGATCCGTATCGTCTATGCCAGTGCGGTGGATCCTTCAGCACTGGAGTACCGGCGAAACCGCGGGCTGGATACACTGGAGGAGCAGATGTCCATACTGGTACAAAGAGTATCAGGTTCCATGCATGATAAATATTTCTTCCCTTCTGCAGCCGGTGTGGGATATTCCTATGATACTTATGGCTGCAGCCAGAATCTGAATCCGGAAAAGGGAATGCTTCGTATGGTTTACGGTCTGGGGACCAGGGCGGTGGACCGTACGGACAATGATTATCCCAGAATCATTCATATTGACAAACCGGATCACACGTATCTGACAACCATGGATGAGAAAGTCAGATTTTCTCAGAGAAAGCTGGATGTGATCCATCTGGAAAAGAAGGAAGTGGTAGAAATCTCCCTGGAGGAAATGATGAAAGTGACGCCCCGGTGGTATCATAATCTGGTTCTGGAGCATGACAGGGAAATGGAGCAGAATTATTATAATACCCGCGGCGTACGCAGGGAGATCTGTTTCGGTACCTGTCACGGCTATGTAAAGGATAAGCAGTTTTTAAATGACATGGAGCAGATCCTGGCAGTGCTGGAAAGAGAATATACTTATCCGGTGGATATTGAATTTACGGTAAATTCCAATGAGAAAAAGGAATATGTGATCTGTCTGCTTCAGTGCAGACCTCTGCAGGTATTTTCCGGTGAGGATACCATTGATATTCCCCATATTCCTGAAGAAAAGATTCTGTTTGAAACCACCGGAGGCTCCATGGGACGTCCTCAGAAAAAGAAACTGGATGCGGTGATCATGGTGGATGCAAAAGCGTATTATGATTATCCCTACAGGCAGAAGCCTGAGGTGGCGGATCTGATCACAGCCATCAATGCTTCCTTCCGGGGAACAGGGAAAAATGTGCTTCTGATGGTACCGGGAAGGATCGGGACGTCTTCGCCGGAGCTTGGAATTCCGGTGAAATTCGCAGGAATTTCCCAGTTCTGTGCCATTGTGGAGATGGATGACGATCAGTCCGGTTATTCACCGGAATTATCATTTGGCAGTCATATGTTTCAGGATCTGGTGGAAGCGGAGATCTTTTATACTGCTTTATTCCGGACCGGAAAGGAAAGCGCACGGAAGAGAGAAAAAATTCTGTCAGGCATCGGAAAATTATGTGAATTACCTGATCAATATAAACATTTATCGGATATGGTTCATCTGTATCAGGTGGAGAATTCGGGTCTGATGCTGTACTATGATATGGAGAAAGGAAGAACATTGTGCGGTGTCTGCGGGTAATCATCTGAACGTTTGCGGTAATTTCCTGTGTGGCTGTAAGCATAAGTCCGTCCTTTAAGCATGCCCCGGGCAAACTGAATGTCTGAGCAGGTTGTTTTTCCGGCTGTTTTCAGATATAATGTTTATAGTGTGCCCGGGGCATACATATTGTTTTTTGGAGGATAGGAATGAGCAATCAGGACTGGTCGCGTCTGGGCGACGAGATAAAGGATGCAGTACAGTCAGCCATAGATTCGAAGGATTATACGCGGTTGAATGAATCAATCAGAAATACAGTGAATCAGGCGCTGGACCAATTTGAACAGGTGCTGGATGGAAC
This sequence comes from Lachnospiraceae bacterium, assembly GCA_034086685.1. Taxonomy (GTDB): domain Bacteria; phylum Bacillota; class Clostridia; order Lachnospirales; family Lachnospiraceae; genus TWA4. The sequence continues at coordinate 20,514 of JAXDZY010000124.1, read as the reverse complement.
GGAAGAAGGCAGCAGCGCATACAGAAGAACTGCCGATGACGGAGAAAGGAATCAGAACAGAGGGTCTGAAAGAAAGAGCGGCAGTTACAGAGAACAAAACCGCACCCGAGGATATACCGGTTACACCAGGGAGATAAAAAAACAGAGGAGCAGAGAGGAAAACCCTTTTCAGGTGTACAGCGATCGGTACGCATCACCTGTGGGAGCCTTGGTTACGGGAATTCTTTTTACCATATTCGGCGGGATCATGGCAGCGGGCTGCGGAATCGCGGAATTTGTCATGCTGCTGGTTGGCGCAGCCATGTTTTCATGGAATCTGCCTCCCGGTATGCCGATTGCCATGGGGATTATGGTACCGTTTATTGCGGGAGGGGGATTCCTTGCCTGCTGCGGGCAGAAAAAGCTGGGACTGATCAAACGATATAAGAAGTATGTTGCATGTCTGGGAGAAAAAGAATACTGTGAACTGGAGGATATGGAATATTCTTCCGGTCAGTCCGGAAAAAAACTTCTGAAAGATCTGCGGAAGATGATCGATAAGGGATGGTTTCGGCAGGGGCATCTGGATCAGCAGGAGACAAGCCTGATTGTGACTGATCAGGCCTATGGGCAGTATCTGGAGGCTCAGAAAGAATACAGGCGCCGCCAGCTTGAAGTACAGAGAAATCAGGAAGCGGCTGTTTCTCAGAAAGAAAAAGGCCAGGAGAAAGAAAAGGAAGCCCCGGATGGAGATCCGGCGGGAAAAGGCGGAGAAAAGCTTCAGCTGCCCGGAGAAGTTCAGGAAGTGATCACAGAGGGACGAGGATATCTGAAACAGATTAAGGACAGCAATGATGCGATTCCCGGGGTGGAAATTTCGGAAAAGATCTCAAGGCTTGAACTGGTTATTGAGAGAATTTTCAACCGTGTGGAACAGCATCCGGAGCTGGTGGAAGAGCTTCGCAGATTTATGAAATACTATCTGCCCACAACCGTCAAGCTTCTGAAAGCATATGAGGAACTGGACAGACAGGAGATACAGGGGCCCAATATTCTGAAATCAAAAGGAGAGATTGAGGATACGCTGGACACCATCAACAAAGCATTTGAGAATCTGCTGGACAGCTTTTTCGAAGATACGGCGGTGGATATTTCGTCGGATATCTCTGTTATGCAGACACTGATGACTCAGGAAGGGCTGCTGGGAAGCAGTCTGAAAGAACGGACAAAAGAGAAAGAAAAAGTATTAAGGTAGCGGAAAGAAATTCCGGCTGCCGGGAGGGAAAAATATGGAACAGAATATGCTGTCGGATCATGTGCAGAATACGGAACTGAATCCGGAAGTGAAGGAAGAAAAAACACTGGAACAGATGATGCAGGAATGCAATTTTACAGCTGAGGAGCTTCGAACCATCGATTCCTATGCAGCTGAGATCAATGTTATGGATAATAATGAGATTCTGGAATACGGTGTGGGATGTCAGAAAAAGCTGACCGATTTTTCAGAAAGTGCATTAAACAATGTAAAAACAAAGGATCTGGGCGAAGTCGGCGATATGCTCAACAGCGTGATCGCAGAACTCAAAAGCTTTGATGCAGCTGAAGAAAAAAAGGGATTGTTTGGTCTGTTTAAAAAAAGTACGGACCGGCTGGAGCTGCTGAAAGGCCGTTATACAAAAGCGGCAGATAATGTACAGAAGATCTGTGATGCCCTGGAGGGACATCAGGTGACACTGATGAAGGATATTTCCGTTCTGGATCAGATGTATGAATTAAATACCACATATTTCCGTGAACTGACCATGTATATTATGGCGGGAAAGAAGAAACTGGAAGAGCTGCGGACAAAGGAACTGCCGGCACTGATGGAAAAGGCGCAGCGGACAGGTCTTCAGGAGGATGCACAGGCAGTGAAGGATATGGACAGCCAGTGCAACCGGTTTGAGAAAAAGCTTCATGATCTGGAACTGACCCGGATGATTTCTCTGCAGATGGCGCCGCAGATCCGGCTGATCCAGAGCAGTGATACCCAGATGGTAGAGAAGATCCAGTCAACTATCGTGAATACGGTGCCTTTGTGGAAGAGCCAGATGGTACTTGCCCTGGGGATGGAGCATTCCACTCAGGCAGCAAAGGCTCAGGCAGCTGCCACGGATCTGACCAATGAGCTTCTTCGCAAAAATGCAGAGGCACTGAAAACTGCCAGCATCGAGACGGCCAGAGCTTCCGAAAGAGGAATTGTTGATATGGAGACTCTGAAGATGACCAATGAATCTCTGATCTCTACTCTGGATGAAGTGATGAAAATCCAGCGCGAGGGTCATGAGAAGCGTATGGAAGCGGAAGGACAGATGCAGCAGATCGAAACAGAATTGAAAGCAAAACTGCTGGAACTTTCACATTAGTACGGGCACACCGGTCAGGTCTGCCGCGGGAACTGAATCATAGAAATCAAAATCTCCCGGAAGACGGCTCTTCTAAATCAGAGAGAGTGGTCCACCGGGAGATTTTTTAATATAAATCAGATAAACTGATTGGAGGATGCATCGTATTCGTAATCGATGTCAGCCAGTTTTTTAATGATTTCATCCTTATCTTCTTCCAGATCTTCGCAGAGCGCATCCAGTGAAGGATAAAAATCACGCAGTTTCATATTCACTGTGCTTAACAGAATCACAGGATCATTGGGGAGTACGTTCATGATAATTCCTTTCGTATGGCTTTTTCGTGTTACAGGAGAAGAATCCGCTCTTCATCATCGGGAACATACAGGTTGCCGGAAAAATGGAGCTCTCCTTCAGCCAGATAGCGTCCCTTTCTGGTGGTAATATCGGTTTTGTCTTCCGTATGCCACAGAACCATATTGTTGATATGAAGCTTTTCAGCCAGTTCGCAGGCGTCTTTGACGGTACTGTGATGCTTTTCATAAGGCCGGAATCGTTCCTGGTCTTCGTAAAGGCAGAATGCTTCATGGAGCAGCCAGTCGCTGCCTTTTACATATTCATAGCAGCATTCGTGATAAGGCTCATCACCTGTAAAGGTAAGCTTTTTTCCGTTATCCAGTATGGTGGTAAATCCAAACTGCCTGGCTTTTGTGGATTCGATATCAAAAAAGGTTACATCGGAACCCAGGATATTCTTCTGATCGCCATGCTCCAGAGGAACAAAGAAAATCAGCTTGCCGATATAATCACAGAATTTTTTCTGTACAGTCAGACGGCACAGTGTCTCCAGGGCGGGAATCAGATCGGCATGTGCATAGACATAAACCGGTTCTGTTAAGACGCCTGCTTTCATATTGGATGCCAGAAGCCGGAATACCCAGACAAACCCCAGCGTATGATCGCAATGCTCATGTGTCATGAAAATATGGTGAATGTTCCCAATGGGAATCTGCATATTATGCAGTTTTTTCATAATTGTATTTCCGCCGCCGCAGTCAACAAGGAAATATTCTTCTCCTTTACGCAATGCAAAACAGGTGTTGTAGCATGTGGTAACCATGGCGTTGCCTGTACCGATAACGTATAATTCTTCCATCTTGGTCTCCTTCGATTCAGGAAATGTAAATTCCTGCTATACAAAAAATATGGAATCAGCTGTTGCTGACTCCATATTATATCACAGAATCACGGAGATAAATACCCGATAATTTTAAAGAATCTATGTATTATTTATTATTTTTTTTAATTTCCTGCATCTTCATGGCGCGAACCTTGGAAGATAAGCCGTACAGAGTGATAAATCCATCTGCATCGTGATGATCATATAAATCACCGGTGGTAAAGGAAGCAAGAGATTCATTGTACAGTGAATAGGGTGATGTGGTACCCTGTCTGATAATGTTGCCCTTGTACAGCTTCATCTTTGCAGTACCGGTTACATATTCCTGGGTGCTTTCAATAAATGCCTGCAGAGCTTCACGTAAAGGTGTAAACCACTTGCCGCTGTAGACCAGATCAGCATACTGAACGGAAAGCTGTCTCTTTGTAATGGTGGTATCCTTGTCCAGAATCAGCTCTTCCAGCTGCTGATGAGCTTCCATGAGAATAGTTCCGCCGGGAGTCTCATAAACACCACGGGATTTCATGCCGACAATACGGTTTTCGACGATATCAACAATACCGATGCCGTGTTTTCCGCCCAGTTCATTGAGCTTTCTGATAATATCGGATACTTTCATCTTTTCCCCGTTGACTGCTACGGGAACACCTTTCTCAAAATCGATGGAGATTTCTTCACCTTCATCGGGAGCCTGCTGGGGAGTAACACCCAGAACAAGCAGGTGATCGTAGTTGGGAGCACATGCGGGATCTTCCAGTTCAAGACCCTCGTGGCTGATATGCCACAGGTTTCTGTCACGGCTGTAGCTGTTGTCAGCAGAGAAAGGAAGATAGATGTCATGATCTTCACAGTATTTGATCTCTTCATCACGGGATGAAATGTTCCAGATTCTCCAGGGTGCGATGATCTTCAGATCAGGAGCCAGTGCCTTGATGGCCAGCTCAAAACGAACCTGATCATTACCCTTGCCGGTTGCACCGTGACAGATTGCCACAGCGCCTTCCTTACGGGCAATCTCAACCAGTCTTTTTGCAATGACGGGTCTTGCCATGGAAGTACCGATCAGATACTTGTTTTCGTAAATTGCGTTGGCCTGTACACAGGGTACTACATAGTCATCGCAGAATTCATCAACAACATCTTCGATATAGAGTTTAATTGCGCCGCTGACCTTGGCTCTTTCTTCCAGGCCGTCCAGTTCATTGCCCTGACCAACGTCGATACAGCAGCATACTACATCATAATCATAGTTTTCCTTTAACCAGGGGATGATCGCAGTGGTATCAAGTCCGCCTGAATACGCAAGTATAACTTTGTCTTTCATATTAGGAACCCCTTTTCTGAATATTATTAAGATATCCAATCCCAGCGGAAAATCCTCTGCAGAACCGGAATCTGCCAATCGTTCTTATTCTTCTTAAGAATTACTTGATTAATATACAACAAAGTGGTATTATTTGCAAGGGAAAATTTGTAAAACAAGGGGATTTTGCCCTGAAATTAATTGCATAATATGCATAAATGGTGTATAATTATTCTCACTGAACTCACTGCCCCCATGGCAGAGAGTTTTTTTATCATATGCAATAAGGAAGGAGATGCCTGCCGGTATATGACGGCAGCGGTAAAAACTATGATTAAAGCAGGAATTATTGGTTCAACCGGTTATGCCGGAGCAGAACTTGCCAGACTGCTCTGTCAGCATGAGGAAGCAGAGGTTGTCTGGTATGGCTCCAGAAGCTATGTGGATAAGAAATATTACAGTGTATACCCCAATATGTTTGAGATCGTAGATGCATCCTGTCTGGACGACAATATGGAAGAGCTTGCAGACCGGGTTGATGTGATTTTTACAGCAACACCCCAGGGGCTGTGTGCATCTCTTGTAAATGAGGATGTTCTGTCAAAAGTTAAGATCGTTGATCTGAGTGCGGATTTCCGCCTGAAAGATGTTGCTGTTTATGAAAAATGGTATAAGATCCAGCATAAAAGTCCTCAGTTTATTCAGGAAGCGGTTTATGGTCTCTGTGAGATAAACCGGGAGCAGGTAAAGGGCGCGAGACTGGTGGCCAATCCCGGCTGTTATACAACCTGTTCCATTCTGACGGCTTATCCTCTGGTGAAAGAGGGGCTGATCGATCCCGACACGCTGATCGTGGATGCAAAGTCGGGAACCTCAGGAGCAGGACGCGGAGCAAAAGTGGATAATCTGTTCTGTGAGGTGAATGAAAATATGAAAGCCTACGGTGTGACGACCCACAGACATACACCGGAAATTGAAGAGCAGCTGGGTTATGCATGCGGCAGAAAAATCATGATCAATTTCACACCTCATCTGGTTCCCATGCAGAGAGGAATTCTGGCGACAGAATATGCTTCCCTGATGCCCGGCGTAACAGCAGAGCAGATTCGCAGTGCCTATGATAAATATTATAAGGAAGAAAAATTTGTCCGTGTATTGCCGGAAGGAATGGTGCCTCAGACACGTTTTGTGGAGGGCAGCAATTATGTGGATGTGAATTTTGTGGTAGATGAAAGAACAGGCCGTGTGGTTATGATGGGTGCCATGGATAATCTGGTAAAAGGTGCAGCAGGTCAGGCTGTACAGAATATGAACCTGCTTTTCGGTCTTCCGGAGGATATGGGACTGAAACAGATTCCCATGTTCCCGTAATACAGAGGTTTTGTAAGGGAAAGGAGAAAAATCATGTTAAATGATAAATCAATGGACGAGATTATGAAAAAAGCGGAGGTGCTGATTGAAGCACTTCCTTATATACAGCGGTTCAACCGCAAAATTATTGTGGTAAAATACGGCGGAAGTGCCATGGTGGATGAAAATCTGAAGCGCAATGTTATTGCGGATGTGGTACTGCTGAAACTGGTTGGATTCAAGCCGATCATCGTGCATGGGGGCGGGAAGGAAATCAGCAGATGGGTTGCCAGATCCGGCATGGAGCCCCGTTTTATCAACGGACTGCGTGTGACCGATGAACCCACCATGGAGATTGCTGAGATGGTTCTGAACAGGGTGAACAAGAGTCTGGTTCAGATGATCCAGCAGCTGGGGGTTAAAGGTGTCGGCATCAGCGGCAAGGACGGTGGTCTGCTTCATGTTCAGAAACGCTATTCTGATGGACAGGATATCGGTTATGTGGGAGAAATCGATGCGGTAGATCCCAAAATCCTGTATGATCTGCTGGAAAAAGATTTTCTTCCGGTGGTATGTCCCATTGGCTTTGATGATCAGTTTGATACTTATAATATCAATGCAGATGATGCAGCCTGTGCCATTGCCAAAGCTGTAAATGCAGAGAAACTGGCTTTTCTGTCTGATATCGAAGGTGTATACAGGGATTTCAATGACAAATCCACATTGATTTCAGAACTGGAGATAGAGGAAGCAGAGCGTTTCATTTCGGAAGGATATGTGGGGGGAGGAATGATCCCCAAGCTTGGCAACTGTGTGGAAGCGTTGAAAGAAGGTGTTTCCAGAGTACATATCCTGGACGGCAGGATCCCTCACTGTCTGCTCCTGGAGATTTTTACCAACAAAGGTATCGGTACTGCAATTCTGAATCACAAGGAGGAAAAATACTATCATGAGTAATACCATTGAAGAGTTAAAGGCGATGCCCAGAGAAGAGGCTATTGCATGTGCGGAAAAGGTGCTTCTCCATACATACAACCGTTATCAGATTATTTTCGAAAAGGGCGAAGGCATGTATCTGTATGATTCGGAAGGAAAAGAATATCTTGATTTCTGCGCGGGAATTGCCGTGTTTGCCCTGGGACATAAAAATGAAAAGTTTAACACAGCAGTGAAAGATCAGGTGGATCAGCTGGTTCATACTTCCAATTACTATTATAATTTTCCTTCCATTGCAGCTGCTCAGAAGCTGACAAAAGCAGCAGGCATGGACAGGGTATTCTTTACCAACAGCGGTACGGAGGCGATTGAAGGTGCCATCAAAACGGCAAGAAAATATGCTTTCAACAAGGATGGAGGTACCGATCATGAAATTATTGCCATGAATCATTCTTTTCACGGAAGAAGTATGGGTGCGTTGTCCGTAACCGGCAATCCTCATTATCAGGAAGCTTTTAAACCTCTGATCGGCGGCGTGAAATTTGCTGAATTCAACGATCTGGAAAGTGTAAAGGCCCTGGTTACGGATAAAACATGTGCGGTTATTCTGGAACCGGTGCAGGGTGAGGGAGGAATCTATCCTGCAACTGAGGAGTTCCTGAGAGGGCTCAGAGCTTTGTGTGATGAAAAGGATATTCTGCTGATTTTTGATGAAATTCAGTGTGGTATGGGCAGAACAGGTGAAATGTTTGCCTGTCAGCATTATGGCGTGGAGCCGGATGTGATGACCGTGGCAAAGGCACTGGGATGCGGACTTCCTGTGGGGGCATTTCTGGTGAAGGAAAAAGCTGCTTCACTGGTGGCAGGAGATCATGGCAGTACTTATGGAGGCAATCCTCTGGTGGGGGCAGCAGCCAATGCGGTATTTGACATTTTTGAAGAGGAGCATATTCTGGAAAATGTACGGGAAACCGGTGAGTATCTGTATAAAAAGCTGGAAGAACTCAGGGAATCTCATGATGAAATTGTTGATCACAGGGGGCTGGGACTGATGCAGGGTCTGGAATTTTCAGTTCCTGTGGGGCCTCTTGTTTCTGCCTGTATCGAAAGCGGGCTGATTCTGATTTCTGCAGGTGCCAATACAATCCGTTTTATTCCTCCGCTGATTGCAGAAAAAGAACATGTGGATAAAATGGTGGATATTCTGGAAAGCTGCATGAACAGCTGTCTGTAATCCCATGGGATTGCGAACAGGAGTAAGGGAATGGAACATCATAGAGAGAAGAGAAAAAATGAAAATAGAATACAGGTCATAATTAAGGAAGAAATCGGCTATCTGAAAGAAGAGATGGGAGATGTAAAAAAGCAGTCGTCCGAAAAACTGTCTGCCATGGGAAAAAGCATTATGACTTTTCTGGACTGGGCTCTGTTCGGTACACTGGTAGGGTTGACAGCAGGTTTTGTGGCATCTGTTTTCGGTCTGCTGCTGAGTGAGATCACTGCTTATCGAATGGAACATCCCCAGCTGATTCTGGGACTCCCTTTTGCGGGGCTGGCAATTGTATTTCTGTATTATCATGTGGGAGAACAGGGAGATAAGGGTACTAATCTGGTACTCCGTTCGGTGCGGGAAGGCGGAGCGGTTCCCTGGTATGTGGCACTGCGTATCTTTCTGGCCACTGCAGTGACTCATCTTTTTGGTGGTTCTGCCGGACGTGAGGGAGCCGCATTGCAGCTGGGAGGATCCATCAGTTCTACTCTGGCGAAGCTTCTGAAGAGGGAGAAAAAAAATCCCACCATAACGGTTATGTGTGGTATGAGTGCGGCATTTTCCGCTCTGTTCGGAACGCCTCTGGCAGCTACGATTTTCTCCATGGAAGTAGTGAATGTGGGAGAAATGTATTATTCGGCTCTGGTGCCCTGCAGCTTTGCTGCGCTGGTCGGTTCCATGGTGGCAAAAGGTATGGGCGTGGAAAGTGAGATTTTTGACATGTTTTTTGTACCGGGACTGACAGCGGTAACATTTGTCAAGGTTCTGATTCTGGCAGCCGGATGTGCTCTTGTGAGTATATTGTTCTGCATTATTCTTCATGCGGCACACACCTTTTTCCACAGACCTTTCTGGAATAAGTATGCATCTGTTTTTACGGCCGGCGTACTGATTGTTCTTCTGACGGCTCTGGCGGGGACAACAGATTATATGGGAACCGGTATGAATGTGATTGCAAGGGCGATTGATGGAAATGTCAGACCGGAGGCATTTTTTCTGAAGATTATTTTTACCGCACTGACCCTGGGATCCTGCTATAAAGGCGGTGAGATTGTTCCGTCATTTTTCGTGGGAGCAACATTCGGCTGTTTTGCAGGGCAGATTCTGGGACTGTCTCCTTCCCTCTGCTCGGGTGTGGGTATGGTATCAGTATTCTGCGGTGTGACCAACTGCCCGGTCAGTTCGCTGTTGATTGCAGCGGAGCTGTTCGGTTTTGAAGGAATTTACTATTTTCTGATCGGTGTGGTGGTGAGTTATATGCTGTCGGGATATTATACGCTGTATTCCAGCCAGAGAATCATCTACAGAAAATACAGACATAATAGAAAAATACCGGAATAAGTGGCGGATGGATGGTCTGTGTGAAAATAATCTTAATAAAAATTAAAGACTTTTTATACTTTATTCAGTGATGAGGATATTGCTTTATTTGCCTGATTTGAGTACAATGTAAAATACGGGACGGGTATTTCTTTCTGCGGGGAAAGGAGTACCGATGAAATACAGGCGCATAAAAGCAGCATTAATTATTGTGTTATTCCTGACTGCGGGAGTGCTTTACAGCGCAAATCGCAGTCAGGATATTTTTTTATATGATGAGATGTTTTACTCCAGTGAAGCGGCGGCAGAGAACCGGGAAGAAAGCGGGTCGTCTGCCGGAAGCCCGGTTCGGTCAGCCAAAGAGCAGACAACGGATGAAATTCACGTTCATGTGTGCGGAGCGGTGAAAAAGGCCGGTGTATATCTGCTTGGGCAGGATTCCATTGTGGAAGATGCCATTGAGGCGGCCGGAGGGATACTGGAGGGCGGTGCTGCCGATTATCTGAATCTGGCGGGAACCGTTTCGGAAGGTGACAAGATTTATGTGCCTTTTCTGAAGGATGTGGAAGAACCCTGTGGGGATGCTGCGCAGTCTTCTGCCGGTTCGGACCATATGCAGTCCGGGCAGGGGACAGACAACGGCCGGAATACTCTGGTGAATATCAATACGGCGGACAGTACACAGCTTATGACATTGTCCGGCATCGGTGAGACCAGAGCGGAGGCCATAATCGCTTATCGGGAGGCCAACGGGAATTTTCAGAAGATAGAAGATATCATGAAAGTATCCGGCATCAAGGAAGGGGCATTTAACAAAATCAGAGATCAGATAACGGTCTGAAATATAAGCAGCGGCAGTTGGGACTGCCTTGGAGGATGAAGGAATGAGTAAGAAGATTCTGGTTGTGGATGATGAGAAGCTGATTGTAAAAGGAATAAAGTTCAGCCTGCAGCAGGAAGGATGGGAAGTGGATTGCGCATATGACGGCGGTGAAGCTCTGGAGATGGCAAAGCAGACAGAGTATGATATGGTTCTTCTGGATGTGATGCTGCCGGTATATGAAGGTACGGAGGTGTGCCGTATGATCCGTGAGTTTTCCAATATGCCGATTATTATGCTGACAGCCAAGAACAGTGACATGGATAAGATTCTGGGTCTGGAATATGGTGCAGATGATTATGTAACAAAACCTTTCAATATTCTGGAGGTCAAGGCGCGTATTAAGGCAATCATGCGCCGCAGTGCAAAATCCGAGAAAGCAGAGACGGAGAATACATCCCGTATTGCAGCGGGAGAGCTGGTTCTGGACAGAGAGAGCCGTACAGTCTCCATCAGCGGAAAGGATATCAATCTGACAGCTAAGGAATTTGATCTTCTGGAGCTTCTGCTTCTGAATCCGGGCAAGGTTTACAGCCGTGAAAAACTGCTGAATATTGTCTGGGGGTACGAATATCCCGGTGATGTGCGGACTGTTGATGTTCATGTCAGAAGACTTCGTGAAAAGATTGAGAAGACTCCCAGTGATCCCAGATATGTACAGACCAAGTGGGGTGTGGGATATTATTTCAAAGGACAGCAGTAATCGGTGGCACATATGCAGTTATTTAAAAAGAAGAAAAGTCAGCTGGAAGAAGAGATGATGGAGCCGGGAAAGATTCCCGGTCTGTTTCACAATCATATGGACAGCATTACCGGAGCTTTCAGATATTGTCTGAAAAGCTTCAGAGTGCGGATTTTCCTTCTGATCGTTATTCTGGCATGGGTTCCTTTTCTGTTTCTCAATGAATATATTGCCAGTGAGTCAAAATCAATTCAGATTCAGAACAGGGTGGAGGAACTTCAGTACCAGACAAGAACGTTATCCAGGCAGATGAGCAGAGCTGCTTATCTGACCAATGTGGATACACCCGGGGTGAATTCTGCTCTGAATGCGGAGATCAATCTGCTTTCCGATCTGTATGACGGAAGGATTCTTGTTATTGATAACAGTTACCGGATTGTGAAGGATACTTACAGTACGGACACTGATAAGTATAATATTTCGAAAAAGGTATTATCCTGTTTCCGGGAGGGAGAGGATACCGGTTATGAATATTTCAGCGACGGCTGTTATGCGGAATTTACTGTTCCCATATATGATCAGGCTCTGAAAAATATCAGAGGAGTTATGGTTGTATCCACATCCATGAAGGATATTGAAGATATGATTGCAGGACAGAAGCAGCGTTATCAGATTATCGAGGTAGCGGTCTGTATCCTTCTCAGTGTAATTGCATTTTTCATGTCCGGAAAACTGCTTCGTCCTTTTAAAAGTCTGGAGGACAATCTGAATCGTGCAAATCAGGGAGATATGCGGCCGATTTCCGTGCCGGATTGTCTGGAAACAGAGAGAATTGCAGCTGTGTATAATGAATCGCTGCTGCGGTTAAAGCATCTGGATGAGAGCCGCCAGGAATTTGTATCCAATGTATCGCATGAACTGAAAACACCTATTACCTCCATACGGATTCTGGCTGATTCCCTGATTTCCATGGGAGATGCACCTGTAGAGCTTTATCAGGAATTTATGACGGATATCTCCAATGAAATTGACCGGGAAAGCCGGATCATTGATGACCTGTTGGAGATGGTGAAGCTGGATAGAACCAATGCCGAACTTACCGTTCAGCGGGTGAATATGAATGAACTGATGGAGAGTGTGCTCAAGCGTCTGAAAGGAACTGCCGAGAAACGTAATATTGTGGTTACGCTGGAGTGTATGCGGCCGGTAGTGGCGGATGTGGATGAATTGAAATTTACCAGGCTGGTCACCAATCTGGTGGAGAATGCCATCAAGTACAACCGGGATAATGGCAGCGTTGCTGTTTCTCTGAATGCGGATCAGACTTATTTCTATGTCAAGATCGTGGATACCGGAGTGGGAATTCCGGAAGATGAGATCGGTAAGATTTTTGAGCGCTTTTATCGTGTGGATAAGGCCCGGTCAAGGGAAACAGGAGGAACCGGTCTGGGGCTTGCGATCTGTAAGAATATTGTGCAGCTGCATCACGGAGTAATTCGTGTCAGCAGTGATTTTGGGGTAGGCTCAACCTTCGTCGTACGTGTACCCCTGGTATATATTCCATAGAAACCGGAGGTATTATGAACAGGAAATATTTGATAAGAGCCGGACTCCTGCTTCTGGCGGTTCTGAGTATCTTTTTCTTTGCCGCCTGTCAGAAGGAAGAGAAAAAGATACAGGAACCGGATCCGGCCAATGGAGTCTACAACATATATTATAAGGATGCAAAAGGAACGGAGCTTCTTTCTTCAGTTCTGGAGATTAATAAAAATCTGAAGGACAGGGAGTCGGTTATCGAGGAACTTCTGGAAGCGCTGCAGAGTCAGAAACAGGATGATCCCAGTATGATTCCTGCAGTATCTTCCAATCTGGAGATCATTGATTTTGATGCCGGTCTTCTTCCGTTCCTTGAAATTAACTTTACAAAGTCATATTCCGAACAGAGTAATGCGGATGAGATTCTGTGCCGTGCAGCACTGGTGATGACCATGACTCAGGTTTCAGGTATTGAATATGTGGACATCCAGGTGGAAGGCCAGCCGCTTCTTGACAGTGAACAGAAGCCGGTGGGAAAACTTTCTGTGGATAAATTCATGCTGGACACCAATGGAAATATGTTCTCCAGGCAGAAGAATACACTGATTCTGTATTTTGCCAGCAAGGATGGAAAGGAATTGAAAGAGGTGGAACGAACGGTTCTGAACGACAGCAGTATGGCCATGGAGAAGCTGGTTATGAAACTGCTGATCGAAGGCCCCCCGGATGATGATACAAGAGCTGTTCTTCCGGAGACGGTGTCCATACTGGATATTTCCGTCCGGTCAGGTACCTGTTATGTGAATTTTGATTCCGGTTTTCTGAATGATACCATGGATCTGGATCCGGAGATCATCATTTATGCCATCGTGAATTCTCTGTCTGAGCTGACAGATGTCAATCAGGTACAGATTATGGTGAACGGTACATCAGATGTGAAATTTAAGGATACAATTTCTCTGGCAGAGCCGTTTACGAAGGATCTCAGCTATCTGTTTGAGGAGAAGGAAACCGAAGGAGGACGCTGATCAGAAGAGTAATACTTGCATGGTTTTTATCCTGTGCAGGAGGGATTTTTATTATGAAATATTCTGCAGAACATGCCGTTTATGTGTTTTGCAGGATTTGCGGACAGCTGGGTGTTACCGGTATATCCGGTGACCGGCTGTCTGTTTTTTACAGATTCGGACTATACTTATGGTTTTTAGCTGCGGGTCTGGCATGTTCATGGCTTACATGGAGATTCTTTACAGGAAGAAGGAGACGGATCGTATATGGCATTGTAGCCGGTATCTGTTTTCTGGCGGGAGTTGTGGTATGTGCCGGTTATATGCCGGTATTTTATGAGGCAGACGGTACGGAGAGAACATTTGAAGAACTGGATGGAGAGTGTGTGCAGGGAAGCGGAATAATTGAACAGGTCTTTGAAAAAGATGGCACAGTCACGCTGCTTGTGGGGAAAGTACGGCTTTTTTCTCCCTTTCAGGGAAATCCGGGCCGGAATTTATATATAGTTTATGAGGAAAACAGTGCGGGCGATGATACATCAGAAACAGATTTGTACAGACCCGGACAGAGTATCCGTTTTTCCGGAACTTTTTCACAGTATTCCTCTGCTTCCAATCCGGGGGTTTTTGATTACAGAGAGTATTGCTGGAGTCTGGGAATTGCAGGGCAGGTGGAGACAACAAAAGAACATATGCAGACAGCGGGAAAAGGATTTTTCATCAGGTATCAGCTGATGAAATTGCGGAATTTTATCAGGAATCGGATACTGCTGCTGGCGCAGCCTGAAGATGCGGGGATTCTTGTATGTATTCTGACAGGCGATAAAAGCCAGTTGAATTCCTATTGGAAAGAATTGTATCAGGAGGGAGGTATTATCCATCTGCTCACCATAAGCGGTTTGCATATCAGTATTCTTGGCATGGGGGTATTCCGGATATTACGAAAGCTTATGGGCAGCTTTTTCTGGAGCAGCCTGATATCAGGTATTTTTACAGGAGCTTTTTGTATGATGGCCGGTTCCGGCACCTCCATGGTGCGGGCAATGATCTGTTTTTTTCTGTATCTGCTGGCCGGGTATGTGGGAAAGACGTATGATTTTCTTACAGCGGTGGCCGTGTCCGGGATTCTGATTCTGCTGGAACATCCGCTTTTGCTGTTTCAGTCCGGTTTTCTTATGACATTTTGCTGTGTTCTGGGTATTGGATTTCTGCTTCCCATGGGGGAACTCATTTTTATAGCCCGGGAAGAAAGAAAAGTGTCCGGGAAGAAAAGAAAACTGATCATGGCTTTTCAGAAGATTCTGCTGAGCGCTGTACTGCTGCAGGTATCATCTCTGCCTGTTGTTCTCTGGTATCAGGGAAAAGTACCTCTGGCGGGTGCCCTGATCAATATGATTACAGTTCCTTTCATGAGCTTTGTACTGATATCGGATATTCTGGCAGCAGCGGGAAGTCTGTTTTTTATGCCTGCCGGAATTTTTCTGCTGGGTGCAGCTCATTATATTCTGCGCTGGTATGAACAGGTATGTCTGTTTTTCGGGAAACTGACATTTGCTTCTGCAATTACCGGAAGGCCCCGGTGGTGGCAGATATTCCTCTGGTTTACTGTGCTGATGCTGGTTCTTGCAGCCGGTTATGTCCGGGTGATCTGTCATCCCGGCATGCGCCGGCTGCTGCCCTCCCGGGTGTACCGGAAAATATCAGAAAACCGGAACATGCCGTTTATTATGGGACTCCTTCTTTTGCCCTGTGCGGTTGTTATTCTGCAGAGATATCCTGATTCCCGACTGATGATCAGTTTTCTGGACGTGGGACAGGGAGACGGAATTGTAGTGGAACTGCCTTACGGGGAAGGTGTTTTCTGCATTGACGGAGGCAGCAGCAGTCAGAAAAAACTGAGCGAATACGTTTATGAACCTTATTTTGCATATGAAGGAATTGACAGTGTGGACTGCTGGCTGCTGACACATCCGGATTCGGATCATTATTCCGGCATGCTTGCCATGCTGGAGGAAGGTTTTTCCGTGAAAAAAATTATGATGCCTGAAGTGTTTCGGGACAGTGAGCTGGCGCAGCGGATCGAACTGCTTCACCCTGTCAGCTATATCCGGGCAGGAGACCGGATTCAGGCAGGAGATGTCCGGCTTGAAATTCTGCATCCGGCAGCGGATTACAACAGCTTTGATGAAAATGATGCATCGGCTGTGGTCTATCTGCAGTGGGGGGATTTTACGGCGCTTTTTACCGGCGATATGTCACTGGAATCGGAAGACGAAGTGATGGAAGCACTGGAGGGACGCAGTGTGGATTTACTGAAAGTGGCACACCATGGTTCGAAAACGGCTACATCCGAAGAATTTCTCAGATCTCTGGAAGTAAAAACAGCTGTTTTATCCTGTGGTAAGAATAACCGGTACGGGCATCCGCACCGGGAAGTTATGGAACGGCTGGAAGATGCAGGTATCGTCAGCCTGAAAACAAGTGAAGCGGGCTGCATACAGGTATTCAGCGACGGAAGAGGGTATGAGGCTGAATACTTTCAGAAAACAGGTTGCGAAAATTCTCTGTTTCGTTTATAATATACTGGTTTTACCTTATTAATTTGCAGCGGATATCGTGGGAGGGAGAAATGTTTCGTTTTTTTGTGGCACCGGAACAGATTGTGGGAGATCATGTCACTGTTACCGGGGAGGATGTTAATCATATGAAGAATGTGCTTCGTATGAAGCCTGGTGAGAAAGTACGGATCAGTAACGGTACAGATGAGGATTATTTTTGTACTGTTAAGTCTCTGGAGGATGATGAGGTAGTGCTTCATGTGGACAGCAGAGAGACTTCCTCCATTGAGCTTCCGGTCCGGATTTATCTGTTTCAGGGATTGCCCAAGTCGGACAAGATGGAACTGATTATTCAGAAAGCGGTAGAACTGGGTGCCTGTTCAATTGTGCCGGTGGCCATGAAACGTTCTGTGGTGAAGCTGGACAGTAAGAAAGCTGCTGCTAAAGTGAAGCGATGGAATGCCATTGCAGAAAGTGCCGCCAAGCAGAGCGGTCGTATGGTGATTCCTCAGGTTCAGATGCCGGTAACTTTTGAGCAGGCTGTGGAGCAGGCTTCGCAGCTGGATTATAAACTGCTGCCCTATGAGAATGAAGAAGGTATGGAAGGAGTCCGCCGGATTCTGGGAGAACTGGCGGATGCGGTGAAGGCGGCAGGACAGAAAGATCAGATAGTCAAAGAAAAACCGGTACCGGCTTTGGAACCACCTGAAATTGGCATTTTTATCGGGCCGGAAGGTGGATTTGAGCCTTCAGAGGTGGAGCTTGCCGAAAAAGACGGCTGGCAGAAGATTTCTCTGGGCAGACGGATCCTCAGGACTGAAACGGCAGGCATGGCACTGCTGTCAGTGCTGGTTTATCTGCTGGAACCGTAACCAGTCGTAAAACAGCGAATAAAATATATTATAGTTGCAGTCTGCGGACTGGAGGAAGAGTAATGGAAGCATATCTGGATAATTCAGCTACAACCTGTGCATTTGCGCGGGTATGTGATATTATGATGAAAACCATGTCCCAGGATTATGGCAATCCTTCTTCTCTGCATACAAAAGGCTTTCATGCAGAACACTATGTGAATGAAGCCAGGGAAGCAGTTGCCAGAAGTCTTCGTGTCAGTGACAGGGAAATCATTTTTACATCCGGTGGCACAGAGTCCAATAATATGGCGTTGATTGGCTGTGCCATGGCGAATAAACGAAAGGGCAATCACCTGATCACGACGGTTTTTGAGCATGCATCGGTGGGGAACACCATGCGTTTTCTGGAAGAACAGGGATTTCGTGTCACGTACCTTCCCGTGGATCATGAGGGGACAGTATCCCTGAAAGCGCTGGAAGAGGCAATCTGCCCGGAGACGATCCTGATTTCTGTTATGTATGTAAATAATGAGATCGGTTCCGTACAGCCCATTGAAGAGATTGCCCGGATTATCAGGCGTAAGAAACCGGATATTCTGTTCCATGTGGACGCTATTCAGGCATACGGTAAATATGTGATCCGGCCTAAAAGGCAGGGGATCGATCTTCTGTCTGTCAGCGGGCATAAGATACATGGGCCCAAAGGTACAGGTTTCCTGTATGTAAGAGATAAAGTGAAGATAAAGCCGATCATATTCGGTGGGGAGCAGCAGCATGGCATGCGTTCCGGTACGGAGAATGTCCCCGGAATAGCAGGCCTCGGAGAAGCTGTAAAGGAAATCTACAAAGATCATGACGCGCGGATTGCGAAGATGTATGAATTGAAAACATTGTTTGTGGAACAGCTGTCGGATCTGGAGGAAATTGTGATCAACGGGCAGCCTCTGCAGCAGGGTGCTCCTCACATTGTCAGTGTCAGTTTCCGGGGAGTAAGAAGTGAAGTACTGCTTCATGCACTGGAGGAAAGAGGCATTTATGTCTCTGCAGGGTCGGCCTGTTCCTCCAATCATCCGGCTGTCAGCGGTACTCTGAAGAGCATCGGGGTGGAAAAAGAACTTCTGGATTCTACGCTCCGGTTCAGTTTCAGTATTTTTACGACAGCAGATGAAATCCGCTATGCAGCAGATACATTGAAAGAACTGGTACCCGTGCTTCGCAGGTTCAAAAGAAACTGATGATGCTGCGGTTCTGGTGGATAATAATGACAGGATGATACAGATGATCGGGCAGGCAGGTACTGCGCGAACCACAGAGAAAGAATGGAGAAAGAGATGAAATTTCATGCTTTTTTAATTAAATACGCAGAGATCGGCATCAAAGGGAAAAACCGGTATCTGTTTGAGGACGCACTGATGAAACAGATCCGCCGTGCATTGAGAAAAATCGAAGGCTCATTTAATGTGTGCAAGGAAGACGGCCGTATTTATGTGATGGCAGAAGATGATGATTTTGATGAGGAAGATGTCTATGAAGCACTGCAGCATGTGTTCGGTATTCAGGGAATCTGTCCCATGCTGCAGGTGGAAGATGAAGGCTGGGAGAAGCTGTGTGAGACAGTTGTTTCCTATATGAAAGAAACCTATGGTGAAGAATCATACAGTTTTAAGGTTCAGGCACGCCGGGCGAGAAAAAATTATCCTTACAATTCCAATGAGATCTGCTGTAATATGGGCGAAGTGATTCTGAATCAGGTTCCGGGTGTGCACGTGGACGTTCATCATCCGGACGTGATGCTTCATATTGAGATCCGTCAGAAAATCAATATCTATTCAAAGACAGTCAAAGGGCCCGGCGGTATGCCCGTTGGGACCAACGGTAAGGCCATGCTCCTGCTTTCCGGCGGTATTGACAGCCCGGTGGCAGGTTATATGATTGCAAAACGCGGAGTTGTGATTGATGCGGTATATTTTCATGCACCGCCGTATACCAGCGAACGTGCAAAGCAGAAGGTCATTGATCTGGCCAAAGAGGTGGCTGCCTATGCGGGTCCGGTGAATCTTCATATTGTGAATTTTACGGATATTCAGCTGGCCATTTATGAAAAGTGCCCCCATGATGAATTGACCATCATCATGAGACGTTATATGATGAAAATTGCTCAGGATCTGGCAGTTAAAACAGGCTGTCTGGGACTGATTACCGGTGAAAGCATCGGACAGGTGGCTTCTCAGACCATGCAGTCCATGGCAGTAACCAACGAAGTTTGCCAGATGCCCGTTTACCGGCCCCTGGTTGGATTTGACAAACAGGATATTGTAGAGATTTCCCAGCAGATCGGTACATTTGAAACATCGATTCTTCCATATGAAGACTGCTGTACGATCTTTGTAGCCAAGCATCCCGTTACAAAACCCAATTTGAATATCATCAGGCGTTCTGAAAGAAATCTGGAAGGTGTTATCGAACCCCTTTATGAAAATGCCATGAATACGGTGGAAACCGTATGGTGCGAAAGTGACCGGTAGATAATGGAGACAGGAAGCCGTTTGCAGCCTGTAAAACAGCATAATAAAGGGGGATGCCCTTCGGACATCCCCTTTTAATTGGAAGTGAATATGCAGTATGGATATGCTGCAGTACTTCTTCTGCAGACTGCTCTCATGTACAACGAACGATTCATGGAGTTCCCGTCTGCAGACTGGCAGATCAATCGGATATTATGGGTATTAACCGCTGATTAATCTACAACGTAAGGCTTTAATGCTTCGAGAATCTCATCAAGTTTATCAGTAGCATGGATATTCAGTTCAATGGGCTTTGAAAGATCCAGGCTGAAGATACCCATGATAGATTTGGCATCGATAACATATCTGCCGGAAATCAAATCGAAATCACAATCGAATTTTGTCAGGGTATTAACAAATGCTTTTACTTTATCGATTGAGTTTAACATAATGCTGATGGTTTTCACAGGAAAATCCTCCTTTAATAGTTTAATGTTTGTTACTGTAATTTTACTAAGAGAAGCACTCGATGTCAAGCAATTTACGGTTCATTTGAGCATACAATCCGCGGGAAATTTGTCCCGGATTTTTCAGGGAAGAGCAGATGGTCTGAAAATTACAATAAATATTTTTTTAGGTAATTGCGAAACAAGTTCTAAATCTGGATTTCAACAAGGATAAAATCCGGAGAATCCTGATTTTATAAAAAATTAATGTAGGTAACCTGATTTAATGCATCAAAATAAGGCAGCTGTGTAACACCTGCCATTT
>JAXDZY010000103.1:0-10814 GCA_034086685.1 Lachnospiraceae bacterium | reverse complement strand
CATGCGTGAATTGTATGGTCTCAAAAAAGAATTCAGCGAGTAAACTCACATATCTGTAGATTGTAAATTCTGATTTCCGCAATTCCGGACTCGTGATTTCCTCATGGCCGGAATTGCGATTTCATCGCATAGGAATATTCAATTCTTTGATTGCAGCCGGAACCGTCATATAGTTTGGACGTTTTTCCAGCTTAATCCATTCCTCTTTCAGGCAGTTATAGATCCTGTTGCGGATAATAAGTGCCAGAAATTCAATGAATATCTTTGATTCAGCGGCTGAATCACCATAAATCCGCAGGCTTTTATCTCCAAGATAGGACTTGTCTCCCCGGAACAGTTTTTCGGATGCATCTCTGTTCTTATACAACAGCAGTGCTTCTTTTGCTGTCATATGTTCCGAAGTGATAATACAGAAATACCCGCTCAGACTGTTTTCCATCTCGATCACGTCTGTTCTGTCTTCAGGGAATAGAAATACACCATTTTCATCATTGTAATGCAGGTGGTAATAGTGATGAAACCCTGATCCAAACCGGGCTGCTTCATTTGTATGCTTTTTCAGATATGCTTTCATATGCCTCAGTTTTTTTGCAAGCAGTGCACGCTCATTCCCTTCTCTGGAACTGCTGTGGTAGAGATGGAAGTACCGGTCTTTGCTGTCACTTTCATACAGTTTTCTCTTTATAGTTGTTCCGTAAACATCGAATTCATCGATATGCTTTGCCCATTTGTTCTCAAAAGTTCCTTTGTTTTCAAGGATCAATGAATTTACGAGAGAATTCATGCCTTTCACCATTATGATAAACGAATAGCCATATGTATCCAGATGTCTGATATTGCTCCTGCTGAAATATCCTCTGTCTAAGATAAACCCAACCTTTTTATAGCCATATCCGGCTGCTTTATCAAGCATAAACTCCAGCTGTGATACATCATTAACGCTTCCCGGATACTCTTCATAAAACAATGGTTCCCTGTTGGTTGTATCATAGGCAACGGCATAGTTAAAGATAGGAGCACCTGTATCAACTTTCGCATGTCCGTACTCTACGATTTCGATATCCCCGGCCTGACAGTTTTTGTTTGTAGAATCGTAAGAAATATAGATCTTTTCCCTGTGATCTCTTTCTGCGTTCCAGTCATTCAGGAATCCTGCACTCATTTCGGCGGTCATGGACTGAAGCAGGTCGGATACCCTGGAATCACTGTATATATCGCTGCATGGTTGTGGTCACATTGGCGTGCCCCAGTATTTCCGAGAGTGATTTCAGGTCAAAGTCGTTTTCAATACACCGTGTTGCAAATGTATGCCGGAGTGCATGATAATTGAATTGTTCCAGGTGACAGATTTCCATGATCTTTTTGTACTTGATGTAGTAGGTTCTGGGTTCCATGTACTCTTCGCTTCCGGTAAGTACATAGCAGTTTTGGGAATCTCCGATCCGGCGCAGATAGCGGACAAGGAATGCGGGAAGCGGAATCGTTCTGTTGGAACATTCGGTCTTCGGCTGTCCGATTACAATTTTTGTTTTATGCACTGCATCCGGCGAAACATCCTGAATTCTCATGATGGTCCGGCAAATGGTTACCGTGTTATTCATAAAGTTGAAATCTCCCCATTTTAATGCACATACCTCTCCGATTCGCAGTCCGGCATACAGGCTCAGCAGAATGCCTGTATGTACGGGTTCCTGCCCTGCAAAGAGATAACGTTCCAGCTGCTGCTGCTCCTGCAGCGAAAGAACCATGATCTCCGGTCTGTTCTGTCTCGGATTTTTAATGATTATGCTGTCCGGGCAATAGTATTTTCTTTCTTTTCCAAAATCCAGTGCCAGTTTGATAATGGAAAGAAGACCTGATACGGTTTTGGGTGACAGTCCCCCTTTACCGTTCAGCTTGCCCTCGTTCAGCTTTTTGCAGGTAAACCGGTCAATGGTCTCGCTTGTCATATTGATGAGAAACAGATTGCCAAGCTCAGGCAGGATGTGCTTCCGGATCAAAAAAACGTACCTGGAATAGGTGGATTCCTTCACATCCTGTCTGATGGAAAGCAGCCAGTCATCCAGCAGCTGGCCAAATGTAATCTTCATATTCCCGGTATTGTCAAGAGAATTCCTGGTGACTTTCTCCGACATCATGCGGTTCTTCAGATCCCGTACCTCGTAATAGGTTTTCCCATACAGATACTTATACTGAGCTTTTCCATGTTCATCGTACCCCATGATGTAACGGGCTTCCCATCGCCCATCCTTTCTTTTTCTGATATTTTCTCCGTGTCTTCCCAAAATCAGGACCCCTTTCTGTTTATGTATTATTTCCGCCTGCAATTTCCACCTTTTAATTGTCCAGGACTGACCACAATTTATGACTCACAATGCCTAAAAAACTCGATGATCACCATAAAATAAAGTTGTATTCTATTGTAAATATAGAAAAATATTGTCATATTCTGTTGACTAATTAATATTTTGGTAGTAAACTGAATGCAGATTCAGATAATATTTTATCCTTGAAATCTGAAAATAGAGTATTACACTTTATGAATTTTAAAGAGCTGTCCATGCAGTATCATCAGCCAGCCGGCGCTGCCGGCCGGCTTTTCTTTTGTTTTTTTCAGAAAAATATCTGCTCTCTGAGCTTTTGGGACTCACATTCCGTGTTCTTCCACATCAAAAAAAATAAATCCGATACTTTTCCCGTAATAACTGGCAATCCTCAGCTTAATAACATCTCTTGGAATCCGCTTGCCGGCCTCATACATGGAAAGAGCCGCCTTACTGATCTGCAGTGCCTCAGCTACTTCATCCAGAGTTCTGTCTCCACGAAGCTTTACCATCTTTTCCGCCATCATCTCAACATTAAATTTCATAAGCACTTCACCTCTCCATTTGCTCACGTTTCGTGGTTTATTTCTAACTATACACATTGGTTGCTTTTTTGTCAATCACTTTACGTGAACAGCAAAGCAAATCCTCAGGCCTGCTTCCGGATCAATCGCTTTATATTTTTCTTAATACGTTGATTTTATACGCAATCTCCATATTGCTTTTTGTTCACGATGCGTGTATAATTTGGAACAAAGGAAGGTGTTATTATGCCTGCGTTCAAAAATGTACTTAAAATATTACGTGCCAGAGAGAATATGTCTCAAGCTGAGCTGGCAGAAAAGCTGGGGGTTGCCAAGTCCACAATCAGCATGTACGAGGTCGGAAAGAGAGAGCCCGATTTTGTTACACTGGAAGCAATAGCAGATTTTTTTAACGTAGATATGAATTATTTATTAGGAAAAAACGGAAGTGAAAATCAGCGTTATTTTTCCAAAAGTACAACTATTTACGTTTTTGATCGTATCTGCGCTGATCTTTTACCTGAACCGGCTGCCCATATGGTCGAGCATGCCGATACAGAAGAGATTTCCCGGATCATGGCCTCCGACGGAGAGTATTTCGGCCTGAAGATATCCAATGACAGTATGGAGCCCAGAATCAGTGAAGGTGATATTGTCATCGCGCGGAAGCAGGAGGATGCCGATGACGGAGACCTGATTATCGCTGTGGTGAACGGCAATGATGCTGTATGCAAAAGATTGAAAAAGTATGCCAACGGAATTGCTCTTCTCTCCAATAATCCCAAGTATGAGCCCATGTATTTTTCCCGGGATGAAGTTGCTGAGATTCCTGTGAGTATTATAGGAAAAGTGAAAGAACTGCGGGCCAGATTCTGATTGATACAGGAAGGCGGCAATCTCACGGCTTCAGACATGTAAAAAAGCATAAAACCCAAAAGCAGCGTGAAGGTTTTATGCTTTTTTATGCTTTTTTATTCTTTTATCAGAAGATCGCCGTTTAACATAAGGATATATTCATCCCGGTACAAGCCATCAAATATGGCATGTAGATCCCTTTTTACTCTTCGTTTACTTCCGTGAAATTCCCATACATATATCTGGGTCTGTCTGTGCTTATGACACCATTCAACAAACGATTCATAATATCGTGCAGTTTCTTCTTTTTTCAGCCCCATATTCTTAAGTTTCATAAAGACTGCCATAACGCTAATACATGGTATACCTGCTGCGTCTGCCAAGCCTCGCCTTGCCCCCAAATCATCCGAACAAAACAGAAATACATTATCCCCTTTTATAAAATGTAAAGCCTGCAGAAGCACATAAGCTTTCTTTTCTCCGAGACTCTGCTGCACACCGATATTGTCATCACATTTCCTCAACTCAGCCAGAAACTGCTGCTTCGTTATTGTTTCATCTGAAAGAGCAATCAAAGAAGCATACTTTTCTTCAAAATAGCTTTTTCCATAAATATCACAGCTGATCTTTAGAAAAAGAAGGTACATCGAAATATTATGATTCCCAATTTCTACTGATAAAATATCCAGAATATCACTATCCGTATATCGATGTATCAGTCCTGACTCAATATTATCCTGAACCCACCTTTGTGCTGCCCTCGTTCCACGACGTCCCAACTCCTCCAACATCATATCATGACAATAAAACTCATATCCCGGAAATTCCATAACGCGATTCGCAAGCGTATCTCCAGGGGCAGCCTCAATTATATTGGTCTTTGATACAAAATCCGTATCCAATATTGCATACTTCTTTTCTTTTGTCACTCTCCAGGCCCTCTTATTTTATATGATACAATTGATAAATTTCCTGCAGTCTCTTCCGGTCACTGTCCATTCTCTCCGAAGTCAAAGCACCATTTTTTATATTCTCTGCCATATTCTCCATAAGACTTCCAAATTTTTCAATCCCATGGGGAACTATGCTCCATCTCTTCGCCCTTCCGGTCATTTCAATCTGGTTCTGTACCTCAATACCTGGAATTCTAAATAACGTTCTGGCCTGTTCCTCTGATATCAAAGAATCTTCATATAATCTTAGAATCATGGCTTTATAAGGTACTCCAAAAATTTCCATCAGCATCAGGATATCCGGTACAGTAATATTATTTTTGTTGATTCCATAAATTCTAATCTGCTGGTTCAACGTATCTGCCGGAACCAGCAAAAGCCCTGAAAACGCATTTGCTTCCATCTCTTCCTGCTTTCCTGCAGCATCATCTATTGTGGCAGAATCCAATAATGAACCGTTACAAATCAGATCCTGATCTTCATCTTCTAAATAGCACCATACATGATATAACTCATGGGCAACAGCAAAAATCTGCTTTGCCATCTGCATTCCGGCGTTCAGCAGGACAAAAATTCTTCCTTCCCTGATAAATGTACAGGCACAAAGTTCCTCATCTTCAATCGGATAACGTAAAAGTTCCAGAGGTACTGCTTTCTTTCTGGAGTAGTTTTCAATTATGTGAAAAATATCGTCCTGAATAATGTTGTCTCCATTAAAATTTTTATTAAAGCCATCTGCTTTCTCACGAATCCGTTCAAATCTCTCTCTATCTTGTACAAATAGACTATTATCTAATGCTTTGCACATATACTTATATCTCCCATGTCTCCATCATTGCTTTAGAATTTTCTCTTACTTTAGCATGGAATAGAATCATGTCAGCCAGTTCATCTGCAATAGCAAGTGCTTCTCTGGCTGCATCAGTTTTTACCTGTCCCATGAAAACACGAACTACATTTGTCTCTTTTGCCTCACAGGGCGTTGATACCAGTTCTTCCATGGATATATTAAAATAATCTGCAATGCGATGCAGCTCTATTGCATTTACCATCCGTGAGCCATTGAGAATTTTATTGACCACCTGCCTGGTCACACCGATTCCCTCTGCCAGTTCTGTTTGCTTTTTGTTTTGTTTGTTCAACTGTATCATGATGTTTTTCGTAATGACAGCATTCATATCAACCATCGCTCTATCTCCTTATCCAATTCAGATTATTAATTTATAGTTATTATATGTTTTTGTTTCTATTTTGTCAACTTTTTCTCTTTGTTGCTACATAAATGCAGTTTTTTTGTATCTATTTTAGATACAGTTTTTCTTCCGGCTGCCCCAGCAGCCTGTCCAGTGTTTCTGCAAATTTTCCAACATTATATTGTCCGGCGGTTTTCCTGGCCGCCTGACGGATCGGTTCCCAGTCTTCTTTCCGGTCAAGCACCTTCATCAGACATTCCGTCAGCTGTTCTGTATTATTCTTCTCCACAAGGAATCCGTCGATTCCGTCATGAATGATCTCGGGAATGGCCCCTGAATGACTGCATATGCACAGTTTTCCTGCTGCCATTGCTTCGATGATACCGATTCCGAAGCCTTCTTCCCAGATGCAGGTATGAAGAAAAATGTCCATTTCTGCCAGTATGTCGGGGATGTTGCTGCAGCTTCCATGAAAGATAACTTTTCTGCCTATTCCCAGTTCATCTGCCAGCTTTTCCAGTGTGCTTCCAAACGGACCCTCTCCCACTATATGAAACTCCCAGGAGATCTGTCCCGGAAGTCGGGCCAGAGCCTGCAGTGAGATCTGTACGCCCTTTTCTTCCACCAGTCTTCCCGTGTAGACGAATCTGACCGTCTCCAGCGGGACATGAATGGGAACATTGAAAGCTTCAACATTGGCTGCATTATAGATTACTTCTATCCGATCAGCCGATACATGATAAAATTCCATCATTGTTCGTTTCACATACTGCGAAATGGCAATTACTTTTTCACAGTGCCGGATGCAGAGGCGATTGATGTAGTTATAGACTGCCTTTTTGAGCCCTCTGTAAATGTCCACCTGAAATCGTATATCCGCATGACAGTAAAAATACACCCGTACCGTTCTGTCAATCCGGTGCATCCACGATGCCGTATACCGCAGAAACGGGCTGGTATGAACCACTACAGCTCCCGGTTTTTCTTTTATAAAAAGGCTGACAAGCTTCAGGCCGGTTCTAAACGTTCCATCCTGATGTGCATCAAAACATATGGTGCGGGCACCATGATTTCTCATATTCTCCTCATTGAATCCGCCGCCCCAGGCGAATGTATAGATATTATCCAGCTCTGACAACGACGCATATTCTTTGATCAATGTCTGTACCCCTCCGGCATCTCCGGTGGCAATCAGATGCAGTACTTTCATTCGCTTTCCTCCCGGGATCTGCAGTTACCGGAACCGTTTGCCGGATATTTCTCCGGAAGTCTGAGCCATTCTCCGAATCTCTTATCCCATTCATCAGGCACAAACGGTTCAAAGCCGCTCCAGTGGAAAAATGTTATTTCCCCAAAATATACGGTTCCATTCACATCGTAAAAATCAATTCTCGCATGAGGAAGATTTCCGGCAGCTGCAATGCGCTCCGCCATCTTCCTCATCTCATCCAGTGAATCCGGCTTTCCCACAGGGTGGTCAGCACACGGATGTCCATTGGTAAACAGCAGGTGATTGAATTCCATATCATAAAAATCAAAATGAGTTTCTTCATGGGGATTTGTCCGGTCCGTGGCAATCAGCAGCGCCCTGGATTTTCCTCCAAAGGTAAATATCTTGTAATCCTTCAGTTCATAACCGGATTCATCTACCATGTATTCTTCAGCGATAATCCGTGGTTTTACATTTTTATAGGGCCACTCACGGTTCTGAAGATAATAGTTTCTTCCCAGGCTTTTTTCCAGCTTCTTTTTTGCCGCTTGAGAATCGAATCGTGACCTGTCTCTGCAGATAACAGACCCGCCGGAATCATGGGTACATTTCAGCACAAACTGATCCGGGAGACATGAAAAATCAATCTCATCAAATTTATCCCATACCCCCAGTGTTCTGATGATGTGCTCCTCCCCGATCAGAGGAGACACGTAAGCCTTCACTTCATATTTATCAACCATAACCGTGTACTCCGGTCTCCTGTCATGTAATTTCAGCCACTGAAGCTTCTCACTGTAAGTCTGCGGATGATCCAGATCCGGTTCATAACCGAATACGTTCTTAAACTGCATCCGCAGAAAATCCTCATCACTCATGTTTTTGTAAAAGCCGTGCTGCGCCAGAATCATGGTCCTTTTATATGGACTTTGTAATATGGCGGCAGCTTTTCTTAGTGTATCTTTCCTGATCATAAAATTCCTGCTCTGCTTTCTTCTGACAGCATTACTCTGCAGCGCTTATTAAAACATGCGATTCCATATTTCAGAATCGTCTCCATGCCATCATCAATCAGCGTTTCTGCATAATTTTTTCTTTCGATTTGATCCAGAGCTTCCTCGCAAGCTTTTTCCAGAGCTCCGTTTGCACCATATTTAACCTCAATAACGATGCCGATGCTCTCTTCTTCAATTTCTATAAGGATATCGCTGTACCCATCCCCCATTTCAGCATTGGACCATACAACCCAGTCTTCCATATGTGCAAACAAACCCAATAATATTCCATGATAAAAATTTTCTTTTTTAGCATTGGGTACACTGGTATCCCGAATACTAATTGTTTTTTTCAGATATGCATTAAACAGCTCTTCAGCGGTCCCGGGATCAGACCGTTTAAATGCTGCACAAAATAAATTTACCCTGGACATATCGCTGGCAGTAATCTCCGCAAACCACTCTCTGATCTGTAGTATGAATATCTGACGAATCTCCTGATTGGGAATTCTCAGCAGATAAAGATTGCCTTCCTTTTCATCTTCCTGAGTCAGATAACCCGTGGTAAACAGAATGCTCCACATATTATCAATTGATTTGTCCAGATCATCATATGTCAGTTCCTGATGAATTTCTTTCCATACGGATTCTCCCGCAATCAGTTTTTCAATCTCATGCTGTGTTTTTCGTGCAGCTCTGCTTATAAAACGTTTAACAATACTGTTATTACTTGTATTAATCCAATAAGATCTCGGTGTCACAGTTTTATCGGCACAGGCCTCATCGCAAAAGCTGATTACATCCCATGGACAGTACACTTCCACATTGCCAAACCGATAACCATCATACCATGCTTTTACATCTGCATAACGTTCCGACAATCCATAGTACTCCAGAAGATTTTTAACTTCAGCATCAGTAAAACCAAAGTATTCATTGTAGCGGACATCTGTCACCGAAAGCACCTTCATATTATTCAGGCCGGTGAAAATACTTTCTTTGGAAATTCTGAGACATCCGGTAAGAACGGCAAAATAAAGGCTGTCATTGCCTTTCAGTGCCATGCTGAACATATTTCTGATCAGTGAAACCATCTCATTATAATAATTATTCTGAAATGCTTTGTCCAAAGGCACATCATATTCATCAATCAGAATAATCACTTTACGTCCATAATGCTTTGAAAGTAAAAGTGAAAGCATCCGCAGGCTTGATTCCAGAACATCGGATGACATGGAAAATCCTCCCCGGGGGCCTTCATCCACTTTAACAAACTGAGCATACAGCTTTTTTTCCTCCGGTGAAAGCCTGGTGCTTTCCGACAAAAACTGAAAGCGCAGTGCTTCTACTCCGACTATATTGCGTACTGCTGCAAAGGCAGATTCATATGTCAATGCTCCTGCATCTTTGAGACTGATGGAAATAACCGGAAACTGTCCCATATAAGCATCACACAATTCTTTATGCCTTGAAATATCCAGTCCATCAAAAAGTTTCCTGTCGCCGTCAATGTCAAAAAAACACCGGAGCATACTCATATTCAGAGTTTTCCCGAATCTCCGGGGACGTGTGAACAGATTGACCTTCCCCCAGTTCAAAAGCAGATCTCTAATCAGCCCTGTCTTATCTGCATAATAAAAATTTTCACTGATTATTTCGCTAAAATTATCAATTCCAACCGGCAATTTCTTCTTCATATCAAACTACCTTTCCCCGCATACGCTATATACAATCAATAACTTAAAATTCCTGCTCTGCTAATCAATAACTGTGTTTCAGAATATAATCCTGCAAAAGTCAACAAATAAATCTTCATAAATGCCTGCTTTCACAGAATCAGAAAAAGTATAATCTTCTACTGTATTCTGTTCCAGACTCCATACGGTAATCCTGTTTTTTGCAGGATCAACAACCCAGTATTCTCTTACATCAGCAGCCTGATATTTAAACAGTTTTGTCCCATAATCCATACTTTTGCTGCCGGGTGATACAATCTCAATAATCCAGTCAGGTGCACCATGACAGCCCCTTTCATCCAGTTTATCATTGTCACAGATTACACAGATGTCAGGCTCAACATATGTTTTATCATCACGATTAAGAAATACAGCAAAGGGAGCTGCAAAAACTCTGCAGGAGCCTTTTTTATCATCAATATAATTTGCAATAATCTGAAACAGTTTACCGGATACAATCTGATGAGTTGTTCCCGGAGGAGACATATAATACATCTGCCCATCAATCAATTCAGCTCTTTCTCCATCCGCAAGTGCGTAAATATCTTTAATTGTATACAGATGTTCCACTGGTAAAGCCATAAAATCATTCTCCTTTCAATAATTCAGAACTCACTATCCGGTATCTATTATATCATGTGTTTTTCCAAAAGCATAGTACTGCTGAAGTATAAAAAGTAAAAAAGGTGCATATCCTGACTTTGGATATGCACCTGTCTGATTTTAAAGGATTTCTTAGAACTTGCCGGCGGTTGCTGCTTCTTCAATGGATACAGCTACAGCTACAGTCATACCAACCATCGGGTTGTTGCCTGCGCCGATCAGACCCATCATCTCTACATGAGCGGGTACGGATGAGGAACCTGCGAACTGTGCATCGGAGTGCATACGGCCTAATGTATCTGTCATACCGTAGGAAGCAGGACCTGCTGCCATGTTATCGGGATGCAGTGTACGGCCTGTGCCGCCGCCTGATGCTACTGAGAAGTACTTCTTGCCCTGTTCGATACATTCTTTCTTGTAT
>JAXDZY010000072.1:0-45354 GCA_034086685.1 Lachnospiraceae bacterium | reverse complement strand
GTGTGTTCTCTGTTCGAACTGTTCTCTGGAATCTTTATATTTGTGAACAGCTCTTAAGATTGTTACAACTTCCTTCTTGGTGGGCAGCGGCACAGGACCACTAACCTGAGCACCTGTTTTCTTTACAGTTTCAACGATCTTACCGGCAGACTGATCTACTAACTGGTGATCGTAAGCTTTTAATGTAATTCTCATTACCTGACTCATAAAAAAAGTCGCCTCCTTATTCGTACTATATCGAAGCACGACAAGTGGTGACTGTACACATCTCCGTGTGTGTCCAGAGCGCACTCATCCCAGCTCGTGTCCATCCCACACGGTCTCTGCCTTAGACGCAGACCTATCCTTAACTTGTACAGTGACTTGTCGCCAGTTTCCTAACTTGACATTCGCTCCACGGAAAACCCGCTCTATCCGAACGGCAACCTCACGCTTCACAGCTATCATGCCACAGCGGTTATTAATATAGCATACCTTCTTGAATAATGCAAGGTTTTTTTTAATATTTTTTTTGTATTAATTCAGAGACGAATTTTTTTTAATACTGTTTTGAAAATCCCGTATTATTAATAGGAAGAAACTGACTCCGAACGCCTGAGTACTTTTATTGCGTTAGTTTATATGATCACGCTGCCTTTTGCTGCGTAATAATCAAAAATGAGGAAGAAATCTGTTGTATGGATTTCTTCCTCATTTTCATTCATCCGTATATTCTGACTCAGTTCAGATGTTCAATCACATTGCCGATACGTCTTCTTACCACTTCTTCTCCCAGAATCTGATTGATGGTCCAGAGATCCGGTGAATTGGAGCTTCCGGTGATAGCAATACGAAGCATCTCAGCTACATGAGACACATTGCCTTTGTAAGCATCGGGATCTGCTTTATAAGCCTTCATATCACCGGTAAATCCGTACTTTTCGCCCAGTGCCTTCAGCGCGCCAAACCACTCACCGGAGTTTGCAGTATGGTCATAGGCTGCCAGATAATCCTGAAGAATCGTCTTAACCAGCTCATTATCATAGCTGAATTCATAAGACGGCACCAGCGTCTCATCAAAATACATGGCAAGGCTTTCAAAAATCTGTTTTGCGTAACAGAAGTCTTTTCTCCTGCGTTTTCCGCCGATGCCCATACACAGATTGATAATCTTCATAAACTTCTCATCATCTGCAAAGTACACATCCATCATGTCAGGCTGATAGGTCCGGCACCAGGTCTTCAGGAAATCAAATACTTCCTGAGGATCCAGCTTTGCAAATTCATTTTTACAGATATCATGCAGCTTTGCAATATCGAACAGAGCTCCGGACTGTGCCATCTTTTTCACACTGTAAGGGAAATCCTCAATAGGTGAATCGGGATGCTTGTCATACCACTGTTCGAAATTGGAATTCAGCAAAGTCATCAGATATACCTTGACACCTGCAGGATGATATCCATCCTGACGGTAGAAATCAAGGGAAAGTTCCGGATCTTTTCTCTTGGACAGTTTACGCTTGCTTCCATTGTCCATCTTCATCAGATGTGCTGTGTGGACATATTTGGGCATACGGAAACCAAGAGCATGGAACAGTTCATAGTGAACCGGTACGGAAGACAGCCACTCCTCACCGCGCACAACTGTGGTTGTACGCATCAGATGGTCATCAATTGCATGTGCAAAATGGTAAGTAGGAATACCATCTGACTTCAGGATAACAATATCCTGAATATTCTCAGGAAAACGGATTTTTCCTTTAACCGTATCCTGGAAGATGATCTCTCTGTCTTCGCTTCCCGTGGATCTCAGGCGCATAACATAGGGCTTTCCTGCTTTAATATTGGCCTCAATTTCTTCATAAGTCAGATTGCGGCATCTCGCCCACTTTGTATGATAACCGGTAAGAGCCTTTTCCGCCGTCTGCTGCTCCTTGATTGCTGAAAGTTCTTCCTCTGTACAGAAACAGGGATATGCCAGCCCTCTCTTTACCAGGTCTTTTACATAGGTATGGTAGATCTCCACACGCTGACGCTGGAAATAAGGTCCGTATACATTCCGGACCAGATCATCAATTCCGGCACCTTCGTCAAAAGTAATGCCAAAATATTTCAAAACTTCAATAATCGTCTCAACTGCACCTTCCACTTTACGCTTTGCATCCGTATCTTCAATACGAAGATAAAAAACGCCGCCGCTCTGGTGCGCAATACGTTCATCTGCCAGTGAACTGTAAAGATTTCCCAGATGAATAAATCCTGTGGGACTGGGAGCCATACGTGTTACCTGTGCGCCTTCAGGCAGATTTCTTTCGGGAAACTTCTCTTCCCAGTATTCCGGAGTTTTATCGACCTGTCCAAACAGCAGGTCAGCCAGTTTATTATAATCCATATCTACACGTCTTTCCTTGAAATTATAATCTTACAGCCGGACTTCTGCCCTGCTGTAATTGCTGCAAACCGTGCGGTTCCAGCAGTTATTAATTATAAATCACAAATTTCTTTTTGTAAATACAGGTATATGATTTTCCATCAAATCCGGCAGTCCGGTTCATACAAATGCACCCGCTTCTCTGTTTCTGAATTTTTCCGCATAAAACGCGTGGATATTCTTCAGATACCGCAGTGTTTCTTCTTTACTGCAGGTAATCTTACTTGCAGGCAGACTGACCATGAAATCATGAAATGCCCTGCTCACATCAGGTTCATGAACATAAACACAGATGGGCGGACCTCCATTTTCGAATCTGGAAGTTGTAAATATCCCCATGCCCTTTTTCAAAGAAGTAACCAGTGAAATAAAAGACGGATATGTAAAAACTTTTCCATTGAACATTCTGACAGAAGTCCTTTTTTCGCTTTCAACCGAAAAAATAAGCATCTCCAGCAGTTCCAGTCTTTCCTCCGGTGTGATTTCTTCAACAATTTCAGGAAAATCATCCAGCCGGCCTTCCTCCATAAAACTGATCACGCCCTCCGGTTTAAAAAAAGAATGATACATTCCCACGTTTTTCAGGCAGGACAGCCATTCCACACAGGCTTCTGTAATCTCCTCACAGCCGGGGAAATCTTTCCGGATTTTGCTCCTGATCTTTTCATCGTCACATTCGCAGGCAAAACAGGGCTGATGAGTACACACATACATATTGTCCGGATCATAGACTCTGGCATATTCTTCCAGTGAGGATACAAGACTTTCACTGTAATTGACCAGAGCATGGCAATGCCCTTTTAAAATATGAAAATGTTTCCTGTAAAATGCTGCATATTCCGCACCATTCAGCAGAAATGCTTTTTCCCCATCCGCTGCCATGCAGACAACACAGTCCCGGGTCACCACAAAATAAGGAAATGGATCCGTATACAATCTGGAGATAGATGTATCATAGTAATAATAAGGATGATACTGCCGGTCTGATACCAGACAGACAGGAAGAATATCCGCGAAGCACTCCACACTGTGCAGATTCAGCTTTTTCTCCGTTTTACTGCGATTAATGGCAATAATCTGCATTACTTTCACTCTTGCTTTATTTTTCTTATAAAGGCAGAACAGAAACTCATTAAAAAATCCCATGTCTGTGGGCATTGTCAGTTCCACTTCCCCGTCTCTGCGGCTGATTTCCCTGAAAAATACCGACTGTATCACATGTCTTACATTCTCTTTCCCCGTAACCAGTGAGTTTTCTTCTGTCATAAAATCAGAAGATATCCCTGAAAAATCAATGGCTTTCCCGGGGCACGCAGAAGGATCTTCATTTCCTATACAAACCAGATTTTCCAGCATTCTGCAGATGATTTTTCTCGATTGATATCGATCCTCTCCTATGAAAAAAATCTCATAACAATATCTCAGCTTCTCGCTCTCCTCCGGGGTCAGCTGCAGACTCCAGATCAGTTTCTCCACAGAATCATGGGACAACATCCGATTACCCGTAATGGATTTCTGCAGAGAAGTCCGCTCTACGCCCGACATTCTGGAAAGCTCTGATATGGAAAGGCTCCTTTCATACAGCAGCTCTCGTAAATACTCTCCAAATTGTGACATACCTCATTTTCTCCTTTAGTGCCTCTCCGACTGGGGCCGTATCCGTTCAGTGGTACTATTATACCATGATAAAACAAAATTTCCATGTTTTCAGAGGAATTTTTCTGTATAAAGAGAGATACGTATTTTTTTATGGAGAAAAATGAGGTGCGGACTATCCGAAAGGAACATTTATTTTACTCTTTCAGAAATTCCCGCCTGTACTGAGAGGGCGTGATGCCCTCCGCTTTTTTAAACACTTTGGTAAATACCCGATAATCCCTGTAACCTGATTGTTCCGCCACCTCTGCAATGGAACAGGAAGTGGAAATCAGGAGTTTTTTGGCCTTTTCCAGACGGATGTTCGTTAGATAGGCCAGAAAACCAACACCGATCTCATTTTTGAACAGCTGGCTGATATACTGGGCATTCAGATGAAACTCCTCCGCCAGAACAGAAAGGCTGACTTCTTCCGCCAGGTGCTCCTGCAGATACCTGGTAATACCGGTAATTATTCTTTCCTCTCCCGCCTGCGGTTCTTCCGCTGAAGAAACTCTCTGCTCAAACAGGGAAATTTTCAGATTGTCAATACATGTGCCGAACTCTTCATAATTAACCGGTTTGAGGATGTAATCCGTAATCTGCATACGCAAAGCCTGCTGACAATAGGAAAAATCATCATAACCGGAAACAATGACAAAAGCTGTCCTGGGATGCCTGATACGGCTCATCTGAATGACTTTCAGTCCGCTCATAATGGGAATATTGATGTCCATAATAACAATATCCGGCTGCAGCGTATCGATCTGTGTCAGTGCTTCCATACCATCAGCAGCTTCTCCCACCACTTTACAGTCATGGGCTTCCCAGTCAAAGAGCTTTTTAAAGCCTTCACGAATCATAATTTCATCATCTACCAGCAGAACTCGCAGTTTTTTCATTGTCATTCCTCCTCTTCCAGGGGCAGCAGTATATGCGCATTCAGAATACCGATACTGTTTCCTTCCAGTTTGGGCGCCTGTCTGGCATAATCACCAGGCAGCTGATCAACAATCTGCCGGTCCGCCTCTTTGTCATAACTGTTCAGAACCGGCAGATCTGCAAAAAACGCTCCCGGACAACTGTTTTCACTCTATTATAATTCCTCCTTCATCCGAAGAACAGGGGAAATTTACAGCAGAATGTGTTAATTTTACAGATACTTTTACGGCATGGTTAAAAGCTGACACATTCCGTTCATGGGTCAGGAATGTGTCTGTTTTATTATTCTCTCCCATTTTTGTTTTCTCTGCTTGCACAACCCCAAAGCTTCCTGTAAAATAGTCCGCGGGCAGCGCTGCAAATCTGCAGCGTTACAGATTATCAAAAGAGAAAGGTATTTTAAACCATGAAAGATCACCTGTTTTCAGACAGAATTTTCTGCCGGAAGCTGTTTCAGCTGACTGCTCCCATTGCGCTTCAGAGCCTGATGCTGGCCTCCGTAGCTGCAGCAGATGCCATCATGCTGGGAAGTATCGAGCAGAATTCCATGTCCGCGGTTTCCCTGGCAACTCAGATTCAGTTCATCCAGAACATGATTCTGTCCGCCATTGTCTCCACTGCCGGAATTCTCGGGGCACAGTACTGGGGAAAAGGCGACCGACAGACCGTTAATGATATATTCTGCATCAGTCTCCGTTGCTGCGGGCTGGTTTCCCTGCTTTTCTTTGCGGGATGCATATTTTTTCCCCGCTATCTGATGCTGATTTTTACCAATGAAGAGGTACTGATCACCATAGGAATCCGCTATCTCAGAATCGCCGGCTGGTCCTATCTGCTTACCGGTATTTCCCAGTGCTATCTCGTGATCATGAAGGTAAGCGAACATGCTTCACAAACGGCCCTGATCAGTTCCGGTGCCGTAATAATCAACATCATTCTGAATGCCGTGCTGATTTATGGTCTGTTCGGCCTGCCCGCCATGGAGGTTCAGGGGGCAGCGCTGGCTACTTTAATCGCCAGAGTCATCGAACTGGTCTGGTGTATTGTCTGTTCGCTGCAAGACGGATATAGCCGCCCGGATCTGAGCCGTTTTATGAGCCGGGATCCGCTTCTTGCAGCCGATTTTCGCAAATGCGCCTTTCCCCTGCTTGGCGCCTGCCTGTTCTGGGGCGTAGGATTTACATCCTATACCGCATTTATGGGGCACATGGGAACCAATGCGGCGGCAGCCAACTCCATTGCTTCCGTAGTCCGTGACCTGATCTGCTGTCTCTGCAATGGTATCAGCAGCGGCGGCGGCATTCTGGTGGGACACGAGCTTGGCGCAGGCAATCTGAAACGCGGAAAACTGTACGGAGACCGTCTCGTAAAGCTGGCATTTTTATGTGGTTTTCTGTCTACGGGAGTTATGCTTGCCGTCACTCCCCTTGTGCTGCGGTACGTAAAGCTTACGGACGGTGCCTCGGGCTACCTGACCGGCATGATGGTGATTATGGCATTTTACATGATCGGGCGGGCAGTCAATACCATTATCATCAACGGAATCTTTGCATCGGGCGGAGACACCATGTTTGACATGTACAGTCTGGCTGTATGCATGTGGGGAATTGCCATTCCGCTGGCAGCGGCAGGAACCTTTCTGTTTCACTGGCCGGTACTGGTCGTGTACGCCTGCACCTGCCTTGATGAAGTGGGAAAAATCCCCTGGGTCATGGCACATTACAAAAAATACATCTGGGTAAAAGACCTGACACGCGATATCAGCTGAGACAATAATACCCGAAAAAGCCGATCACTGTTTCCGGTGATTGGCTTTTTTGATTTATCCCTGCAGCTGTTTTTTATATCTGCACTTTTTATATTTCACTTATTTCTGCATAAGGAAAATCCTTTTTCCTTCAGTTCTTCTACGGCAGCGCTCAGATCCGGAGTACGCATGGCGATATGACCGTTTACACCAAGAAAAGGGGCTTTCATACACTCAAAGTACGGTCCGCCGAATTCGGATTTCTGTCCGTGACGGGGTTCCAGATTGAACATCATGCTCAGAAGCTGTGCCAGCTTCTCTGCTTCTTCTGCATTGGGAGTATTGATTCCGATATGTTCCAGTTCAAACTTGTTTTTCATTCTGATACCTTATCCTCTGAACTTCGGACCGTATCTGAAATTATAGCCAGACAAGAAATTACTGCAAAAGTTCAGTGGCTCAGAATACACATGACTGCGTTATCGTCCTTGACGGGCGTTTAGCCCGCCTGCTGTCAGCGCCAGCAGACGGATGAAGTACTGCGGAATAGAAATTTCCAGAACTCTTTCAGGTTGTATTTACCGACACCCATAACCATGGCAGGCATACCATCGATGGGCAGGAAATGTCCGCACCATCCGGAGATGACAATGGCAACTGCTGCTGCGGTGGGATCCATGCCCAGACTTGTACCGGTAGCGATGGCAAGAGGTGCGAATGCATATACGCTACCAATCGTAGAACCGGTCATGGTTGCCAGCACGCTGGTTTGGGAAGCACCGATCCTTCTTCATTTGCATCAGCGATGGAATCCTCGCTTGCAGCTGCAATGGGATGAGATTCCGGCCACCAGAGAGCTGAGACCTGTTTTGGCGCCGTCTTTCGTGCCCACTGCGGATTCTGCGCCGACTGCTGTAGTGGATCTATATCGTAATGGAGTGTCGGTGGGCAGACTTGCCTTCAAATTAAGCAACAAAAATCAGTCATTAAAACGGCACGTTTTGATATGTAACCAAAATGTGCCGTTTCACACTCATCTGCTGTTTAGGATTTACTTATTTTCTTTTTTATATCGACGCAGGATCAGAACTTCGAGCAGAATCAGCAGAATTGCTATAGCAACATCCACACCGATCATGATCTGCTTCCACAATACCATATGGTATACAGTATTCTCATCGCTGTATGCTCTGCTGTTGACTACTGTATATAAGATATGATGGCAGGAATTTCTCATTGCGGTTACAGAGGTAGCACTGGTTGTATCTGTAACATTTGCATCCTCAAAGCCCATCGGGTTCAACATGCTGTCAACACCGGAACGAATTGCTATATCTGCATCATAGTATCCATATCCACAGAACATATCTGTAGAAACCATACCATCAAATCCCCACTCGTCACGAAGTACCGTGGTACACAGTGCATAGTTTGCTCCGGTCCACTTATCGCCGATATAGTTGTGACCGATCATTACTGCTCCGGAATTTCCATCCTTGATTGCAATTTCAAAGGCCTTAAGATAGATCTCACGAATCGTCTGCTCATTTGCCCAGGTACACATCTGATAAATACGGTTAGTCTCCTGGTCATTCAGGGCAAAATGCTTAATGTAGCTGTAGACACCATATTCATTTGCACCCTGAATTTCGGCAGCTGCCATATATCCTGACAGAATACTGTCCTCAGAATAGTACTCAAAGTTTCTGCCTCCGAATGCGCTGCGATGGAGATTCATGCCAGGTGCATACCATCCACTGACATCCAGCTCATCAGCTTCTTTTCCGATACTTTCACCCATTGCTTTTGCCAGATCCTTGTTCCAGGTATTGGCAAGCATTACCTCAGAAGGATAAGCATTACCGGTTGCTCCGGTATAGTTATTGTAGATAGTTGCAGGACCATCGTTATCAGTAGTTGCGACCTT
The DNA here is from genome assembly GCA_034086685.1 of Lachnospiraceae bacterium. GTDB lineage: Bacteria > Bacillota > Clostridia > Lachnospirales > Lachnospiraceae > TWA4. Next base: position 36,693 of record JAXDZY010000072.1, on the reverse strand, counting down.
TTCGATAGAGTCTACTGCAGCGGTCTGATATCCACCTCCGCTGATCAGTGCAGACATATCCTTAACGGACATCTCATCAAGAAGTTCATCCCACTTTGGATCATCAAAGTCCAGGCCTCGCAAATCAGCCAGCACAAGACCATTTGAGGCCCCTGTGGTCGGCATTACATCGGAAGTATCGTTCATGGATTCGATATCATAATTTGAGGCGTTCTGATAGTTTGCTTTTCTCTCCTCACTCATAGAGTAGTTATCAGGAGCGGCAGTAGCGGCAGCATAATTTGCAAAGCCATCTGCTCTGCTTAAGTATTCCACATCATCTCCTTCAGCATCTGCAAACTGTACCGTTGCCGCGGTCTCATCAGAGGAACGGGGATTCGCTTCATCGTATACGATGGTGTCGTCTACCGTGTAGGTACAATTGTCCAGAACCGTATGTGCATCCGAGCGAATGCTGATCTCATATTCGCCAGCTTCAAGAACATAGCAGCCCTCGCCATAAGTATCAAAGGAAGCCATATCTTCTGCTGAAACAGTAAATTCAACCGTTTCACTTGCGCCCGGCTCCAGACTTTCTGTCTTGGCAAAATCAATCAGGTTTACTGCTGCCTTCTCTATTCCGCCATTGGTGTAAGGAGGATTATAGTAAAGCTCCACAACATCCTTGCCTGCCGTATCACCGGTATTGGTTACGGTAACTGTCATAGTAAAGCCATCTTCCGTTTCTTCAAAGCTGCTGATTTTCTGCGCAAATGTAGTATAGGACAGGCCATAGCCAAACGGATACTGTACCATGGATTCATAATCATAATCCATATTGCCTGCTTCTGCCTCTGCATAGGCAGTTTCATAGAACTTGTATCCAACATAAATGCCCTCGCTGTATTCAACAAAGTTTACATCGCGCTTCTCTCCCATTTCTTCCCATGCGAATTCATCCATGTTATCGTAGGTAAAGTCGCCAAAATTATTGAAATAAGGAGTTGCAGTCAGATCATATACATAGGTATCAGCAAGTTTTCCGGAAGGATTCACATCACCGTTTAAGATGCTTCCAAGCGCTGCAAATCCGGTTTCACCTGCACCCGGGCAGCAGAGCACTGCATTAATGGAATCGTATTCTTCAACCCAGCCTAATTCCATTGCATTTGCACTGTTATAGATTACGATAACATTATCAAAGTTCTCACATACCAGATCCACCATCTTCTTTTCCGTCTGACTGAGTTCAAGATAAGTCTGGCCGTCTGTAAAATCATCGTATTCCGTACTGTTGTTGGTATAAGTGTAGAAATTGCTGCCGTCCTCGTTCCTGGCTCCGAAATCGGTAGGAAGGTCTGTTCCTTCACCGCCGACTCTTGCGATTACGATTACAGCAACGTCAGAGAACTCCCTGGCCTCATTCATGATTTCATCTGTATAATAGTCCGTGGTTGGCTCCGGAAGTGTCCAGTCTACAGCCATCATTCCGGATTCCGGTCTGGCTGCCGCATAAGAAGTATACATATCCACCAGTGTCTGGTTTACTTCGTAGCCGCCTGCCTTCAGACCGTCCAGAAGTGTGACACAGTTTGTTGTATCAACTGCTCCGGAGCCTGTTCCGCCATAGCAGGGATTTGTAGAAGCCCAGCCAAATACATTAAGCTTATTTGTACTGTCCGAGAGTGGAAGTGTTCCATCATTCTTTACCATAACGATGCCTTCCTCTGCGATATCGGTAATTAGTTCCTTAGCCTCTGCAACCGATTCCTCGGAAACCTCAGCCTTCTCCTGAACAACTACATCCAGCAATGTACTTACGGGGCCCAGGCAAACCAGGTTCAGCACCGTAGTCAGCGCAAGAATGGATGCCAGAAGCGTCTGCAGACGGCAGAACTTTTTCTTTGGTTTTTCAAACTTCCGACAATAAACTGCAAATACAATTGCAGCAATCAGAATCACTCCAATTGCAGCAAAATAGGGAATACAGTTTTTCAGCACTGTAATCACATCGCTCACCTGTACATCAAGTGCGGCAGCATGTACAGGTGTCGCATAAACTGCTGACAAAAGTACCATGCAGACAATACTCATTTGAACCTTTTTTTTCTTCATTTTATACCTCTCCTTTCTCTGTAAGCCATGGGGTTCATCGGAAAATACGATGGAATTTGGTTGATCCATCTACTGTTGCAGAATTCACGGAGGTACTTCCGTTTCCGCAGCCTGTCATTCCAAATGTACCCATTGCAAGTACTGTAGCCAGCAATAATCCGGCAACCTGTTTGTTTTTCATAGTTCAAAACTCTCCTTTCTGTAATGTTCCTGCAAATATTCTATTTGTCACGTTTTTCTTTCCCTTCCGGGAAAATTATCTTACTGACGAAGAAGAAGATAACCATCGATACTCCTCCGTTTAAGACTGTTGTTCCGATGTTGTACAGATAATCCGGTACAATCATCTGTGCTGCTGCAACCCAAATACAGTTAATTGAATTAACGATACAGGTTACTATGCAAAAAGCAAGCGTGTACCATAGTCCCTGACATACAATATTTCCTTTGCTTCTGAAGGTAATATTTCTCTGCATGAAAAAATTGATAATCTCGCCCACTACCATCGCAATCATATATGCACAAAAATAGGGAAGTCCGCCCTGCTCGGCGCCATATCCAATGATATACCATTTAAAGGTCTTTCCAAAAAGAGTCAGATTGCTTCCCGGAAACCCAAAATCAATCAGGGGAAGACCGGTGAACAGCCTGGGCAAAAACTGGAGGATCACATATTTAAAAAGGGTAATCAGCCAGCTGATAATTACGAACAGACCCCCTTCGCGGATCCATCTGGTCAGCTGCGGATGCGCTTCGGAGAAATGATTCCAGAATTTCATATTCTTCCTTTCTGTTTTGCATTTAATCGTTTCAGATATTCTTTATTGGCTTTTCTGTTTTTTATAAAGCCTCCTATTACACCGGACAGCCCCCGGAAGAAATGTCCGTTTGCAATCGTTACAATTGACTCCGTCATATCCCTTGAAACCATTCCACCACTCATCTTGCTGATGGCCCTGAAGGGCATATTGTAAATAAACAGGATATTAAGATCAGGAATTCCCTTTTCGTTTGCAGCATCCAGTTTCTTCTTCAGTATTCTGCAGATCAATCTGCAGAGCCTGCTTCTGGCATCCTTCATCAGACAGATGGGATCATTTATATCAATCTGCCCTTTTCGTTCTTCCGGAAGCGGCGTCCCATATAAACAGAGAAACTCTTCATAATGCACATTTCTTACAAGCCCTGTTTTATAGCTTGGAAGTTTTTCAATATCATAAGGCGCAGGAGCATTCGTCCCCTCTCTTGATATCACAGCCTGCAGCTTTATATCCTCCACATTGGCTCCGATCATGATCCGGTATTCTCCCGGCTCTTCCTCCCATCGTTCTGTCAGTACATTATAATAGCGGAAAGTCTTATCATCGAAGGGAATGTATACCTGTTCGGATTGCCCGGGTTCCAGCCATACTTTTTCAAAGCCCTTCAGTTCTTTCAGCGGGCGGACAAGCATGCTGTCCGGCTTACCGACGTACAGCTGAGCGACTTCAGCACCACGGCAATTTCCCGTATTGGTAAGGGTAAAACTTACGCCGTCCCCGGAAACTGAAATCCCACTATACTCTATCGTTGTATAGGAAAGTCCATAACCGAAGGGGAACTGTACATCAATTGCCGCCTTATCATAATATCGGTATCCTACGAATGGTCCTTCGCGATATTGAAGATTTCTGTACTCCTCATCCGCATAATTAAAAATTGACGTATCCGCATAACTGAAGGGATAACTCTCCGAAAGTCTTCCGCCGGGGGATTCCCTGCCGACAATGATATCCAGAAGTGCACTTATCCCGGCCTGTCCGCTCAGATATCCATGAAGCAGCGCCTTTATTGATCCAAGCCAGGGCATCTTCACCGAACTTCCTGCACTCATGATCCCTACTATATTAGGATTAAGAACCGCCAATTCTTCCAGCTCCCGGATCTGATACCCGGGAACATCCATCGAAAGTCTATCGGCACCTTCTGATTCTGCAATCTCGTCCAGGCCAAAGAAAAACAAAACGACGTCTGCCTGCCTTACATCCTCAACGACCTGTAAGTCATACCTGCCGATTTCACTTGCAACGGTCTCTACTCTTGTTGCATTCACCTGCGAACTTCCGGATCCCTGATATCTCGGTTTTTTTGAAAACGGTCCCCTGATTGCAATCCGTGTTCCTCCATTCAAAGGAAGGATGCTGCCTTCGTTCTTAAGAAGAACAGCCGAATTGACAGCCGCCTTTTTTGCCAGAGCATGATGAGCCTCCTGATCAAATTCGGACCTTTTGTTTTCCTTAAAGTATTCTGAAGCTTCCAGGATTGGAATCAGTGCCGTGTCAATTTCCATCTCGGAAATTATCCCCAGTTCATATGCCTTCAGCAGTTCTCTCGCAGAATCAAAACCGGGGTTTGGCATCTCCATATTTGACCTGCACTTAACACCTGCTACGTGATCATTACTGGCCCCCCAGTCTGTTACAACAATTCCATCAAAGCCCCATTCCCCTCGCAGAATATCCAGCAGCAGATGCTCATTCTCATTCGCATATTTCCCGTTCACCTCGTTGTAGGCGCTCATGACCGCTTTTGCACCGCCTTCTTTTATCGCGATTTCGAATGCGGTCAGATATATCTCACGGAGTGTTCTCTCATCAACCACGGCATTCATTGCCATGCGCCTTGTTTCACGGGAGTTCACTGCAAAATGCTTTGGACATGCATACACGTGCTGGCTTTGAATACCGCGGATATAACCTGCAGCCATTTTGCCTGACAGATAAGGATCCTCGCTGAAGTATTCAAAATTTCTGCCGCACAAGGGACTTCTTTTTATATTTAATCCAGGTCCCAAAAGGACATCTACCCCCTGTGCTTTTGCCTCCTCACCCAGAGCTGCACCGATCTCATAGCCAAGCTTCTGATCCCAGGAATTCGCAACCGTTGCCGCTGTGGGGAAACAGGTAGCCGGAAGCGAAGCATTCAGACCAAGGTGATCTCCCGCCCCCTCCTGTCTCCGTAAACCATGGGGACCATCGGAAAACACGATGGAATTTATCTCTAACTCTGGAAAATCACGGCTTGCCCACTCATTCTTCCCGCTTAACAGAGCAGCCTTCTCCTCAATGGTTAATTCATCTAATATTTTTTTTGCATCCATACTTGCCCCCCCTTTATCAGATGTTTATGTTTTACCATTAATCAGGGCAAAAAAAAATCGTCCTGAGGACAACTTGTCAAAATCTCAGGACGTTTTGCGTCTTTATTCTATTGTATCATTCCAATAAGGGCCTTCAATTTGAACCACCCGTCTTCATAGCTTACGCTCAGGGCTCCGTCATATTTTTCCGTCACCTGTCTTATTGATTTTAGCCCATAGCCATGGTGTACTACATCTTTTTTTGTTGTTCGGGGAATACTGACCCGATCAAGGATGGGAGGATTCTCACTGTAATTGACACATTCCACCACAATAAACTGTTTGCTTCGCTTTACCGACAGGGTAATCAGCCGTTTATCCCTGTCCTCCACAAGCAAGGTTGCTTCAATGGCATTATCAAGGATATTTCCAAACAACGCACAAAGATCCTTTACATGAATTCCCTGCAGACATTCACCATCGATCATGGCATTTAATATTATGTCATGCTTTTCGCACTGCAGACTTTTTGTAGTCAGGATTACATCCAGAACCTGATTCCCGGTGTTCATAAAGGACTCATGGATTGCTATATCCTGCTCCATGTCCTTCAGAAGCTCCGCTCTCTTTTGGGGATCATTTTCCTTTTTGAGCGCTGCGACCAGATGCTTCATATCGTGTATTTCCTTACGAAGCAACTCCGAATTATCGACCGCAAGCTTATACTGCTCATACTGATGCCGCAGCAGCTGATTTACTGCATCGCTTTCAGCTTTCATATTTAATTCATTTCGCCTGCCCATCTGCGTCATAAGCATCTGCATACCCCCGAAATTCACCAGGGTTCTTACATATAGAAGATTTGTAGTGGCTGAAAAAGGGGTTGTCGTCCACACAAAGCTGATATTAGCCATAATAAAAATACCAACTCCCGTTGAAGTAACACCAATCAGTTCTCTTCCGGTAATATCCAGTGATCTCTCATCTGAGTAATTGCCTCGCTCTACCTGATAATAGACAAAATAAACAAGTGTATATATAACCAGCATTACCATCAGAGAACTGGTAAATGAATCCCTGTTGCCAAAATATACCATCCACACATAGATCTGTCTGTAAAGTGAGGCCGTAAATTCCGCCAGTACGAAAGCATGAATGGTCAGCACGCCGCAATCCATTGCTCTCACATCCAACACGATAAACAGTGACAGATACATAAAAGCCACTGTCAGCCCCATCATAGGGATCCATGCAGCCAGCGGCATAATTCCCGCCACGTACTGCAGCATTACCTGAAGTACAAAGGTGATCACACATACTATTACAAACCTGGCACCACGTATTCTTTTCCTGTATATAAGGAAATATTCAAAAACAGCCAGCCATTCTGCAATTGCCGTAAAGAGCCTCGGCGTATCCTGAAGCACTTCCGGGAAAAGGAATGCATTGTTCAGCATTATAGGATTCCCTCCGTCAGTTCCATCATAAATTCCTTTTTTCTGGCACGGCTGATCGGAAGCGTCTCACCATTGGTCAGAAAAACCTCTTCCTTTTTTACCGCCTCCACTGCAGACAGATTTACAATATATGCATTATGACACTTAACGAAGCTATAATCCTGCAGCAGCTCCTCATATTTTTTCAATGGTCCTGCTGTGACATAACTGGCTGTTTCACAATGCAGGATAACATTATTACGCCGGCTTTCAATATAGATAATACTATTACAATTCAGCCTGATCTGTCTGCCATCAACATTTACTTTTATGTACAGATGGCGCTGACGTGCCTCCACTCTGATAACAGCCTTCTCGATCAGCTGTTCAAAGGCTGTATACAGCACCGGCTTCAGCACATATCCCAGGGCATCCACCGTGTATCCCTGAACCGCGTACTGCACCGTGGAGGTTATGAAAATAATGACCACTTCCGAGTCTAATCTGCGAAGCTTTTCAGCTGCATTCATACCGTCAAGATGCTTCATCCGAATATCGAGAAGTATAATATCAAACTGACCGTTATAATCATCCACGATATCCATGCCGTCCCACATATGTGTTATTCCAAACTGCACACCGTGAGCCAAAGCATACCGATTTAAATATTCTGTTAGTAATTCAACCTGAGACTGCTCGTCTTCAACTATGCATACGTTAATCATATAGCAATATCTTCCTTGATTTTCTAATGACTATGTTAACACAAAATATCAGCCTTTTTCTCCCGCACTCGCTTAGCTGCTTGTTTCTCGGCAACCTTGATTTCAGCCATGTTTTTGTATCATATAAGCAGGTTTCACGATACCTGATTTTTTCCTCATTATAAATTACAGGTTTTGATATGTCAACTTTTGATTTGCATATTCAAATCGCACGAGAGGACTCTCAGATTTTTCGGCATAAAATACCTGGAAAAAGCTGCTTTAAAACCTGCGCCGCAGAACACACACAGAAAAAGTGCCGCAGAAGACACCTTATATAAGTATCCTCTGCGGCACTTTTTGTATCTACCAGATAATTTCGTAAAGAATCACCCGCTGTAAAGCCCTATGCCAAAAACGACTCCTGTCAGTATACGAATCACACTGGTCAGAAATCTGGACGTTAAAACAGAAGGAACTCCGACCTTGATGGTATTATCCTGTGCGTCTGCCAGCCCCAGTCCGACGGGTATAAAGTCACATGCAGCCTGAGTATTGATGGCAAATAAGGCCGGAAGAGCCAGTGAAACCGCCATGGTTCCGTTTCCGATCTGTGCTCCGATCACTGTTCCGATCACCTGGGCAATGATTGCTCCGGGGGACAAAATCGGAGAAATCAGCAGAAATGCTGGAAGATCTGTTTGTTTCCATTGTAAACTGCCGGACCCTTCCTGAAATTCTTGATGATATCTGCGGACTGCTTCCCAGGCACCTGACCCTTGCCCAGTCCTGTGATCTCTGGGTAAATGTATCCTCACTGATGATGGATCTGGAGCTCCCCATGCTGAAAGGAAGATCCCGCCAGGACTTCGAGCGGGAAACAGGGCTGTCGGCATGGCAGACGGGAATGCTGCCTGAGACCATTGCTGCTGCCAATACAAAAGACCGGCGTATGTGTGAATTTCCTGCCTGAGTCCCCAACCATGCCTGTCATGCGCAGAATTCAGAAAATCGGAAGAAATGAGCCATGCCCCTGCGGAAGCGGTAAAAAATACAAAAAATGCTGCGGAAGAAATCTGTAGTTCTAATGCCGCGTTGCATTTTCAAACCGGATGCTGTACAATGATTTACATAGAGTAAAAATATTTCAGGAAAGCAGGTGCGAATAAAATGGGAATGTATCTGAATATCGGAAATGCGGGATTTCAGTCTATCCGGAGAGGGCTTTACGTCGACAAAACCGGATTGATTTCTTTTGTCAACAGCACATTGGGCACAAAAGATAAACTGACATGCGTCAGCAGACCCAGACGGTTCGGTAAATCATTTGCAACACAGATGTTATGCGCATACTACGATAAAAGCTGTGATTCCAGAGAACTGTTTTCCGACCTGGAAATAGCAGCCGATCCTGATTATGAAACATTTTTAAATAAATATGATGTAATTTATCTGGATATAACATGGTTCATTTCAACTGAAAAAAATGTCAAAAATACAGTATCCTATCTTCAGGAGCAGGTAACAGAAGAACTGTACAGTATTTATCCTTCTGTTGAAAAAGAAAGTTCCCTGCCCGTAATGCTTGCCAGGATTGCCGAAATGACCGGACACCGATTTATTATCATTATTGATGAATGGGACGCTTTGTTCCGGGAAGCCAAAGATGATACCGATTTGCAAAAGGAATATCTGCAGCTGCTTTGCGGACTTTTTAAAAGCAGTCTGACAGATAAGATGATCGAGGCTGCCTATATGACAGGCATTCTGCCGATTAAAAAATACGGAACGCAATCCGCATTAACTGATTTCAGGGAATACACCATGCTTCAGCCAAAAAAACTGGCAGAATATGTTGGCTTTACAGAGGATGAAGTAAAAAATCTCTGTCTTCAGTATGATATAAATTTTGAAGATACAAAACGCTGGTATGACGGCTATTCTTTCAGCAAAATGAAATCTGTATACAGCCCTAATTCGGTTGTTCAGGCAATCAATAATGAAGAATTCGGCGACTACTGGACTGAAACAGAAACCTATGAATCCTTAAAATTTTATATTGGTTTGAATAAGGATGGGCTGAAAGATGCAATTATATCCATGTTAAGTGGTAACCGATGCAGAATTAATACAAGGACATTCCAGAATGACATATCAAATATCAAAAGTAAAGATGATGTACTTACACTGCTTGTTCATCTTGGATATCTTGCTTATGATTCTATCAGAAAAGAGGTACACATTCCCAATCAGGAAGTTGCTGATGAATTTAAAAATGCCGTAGAATACAGCGAGTGGGAAGGGATTTCAGCAGCATTGCAGGCATCAGAAGACTTACTGGAAGCTACTCTGCGCGGAGATGCAGAAATGGTTGAAAAAGAAATTGATGCCATACATTCAGCAAATGTATCAATTCTTGCCTATAATAATGAAAATGCCCTCAGCTGTGTCATCACACTTGCCTACTATTCTGCCCAAAAATACTATACTCTGATAAGAGAATTACCCACTGGAAAGGGCTTTGCAGATATTGTTTTCCTTCCCGGAAAATACACGGATAAGCCTGCCATGATTGTGGAATTAAAGTGGGATCAATCAGCTCAGGGTGCTATAAAACAGATCAAAGAAAAGAATTACTCAGGAATACTGGATGAATATGCAGGCAATCTCCTGCTTGTAGGGATAAATTACAATAAAAGAGATAAAAAACATGAATGCGTGATAGAAAAATATTGTAAAGAATAAGTATCGGCACCCGATCATCCTCCGCATAGTCGAACCGGCCTGTGCATACACTGTACAAACAGTGTCTTCGGAGGCTTTTTTGAAAGATTACATAGAAGAACGTGTAGTGGAAATTGCCAATTATATTATTGATGAAAAAGCTACGGTACGCCAGACAGCGAAACGATATGGTATCAGTAAAAGTACGGTACATAAAGACGTAACCGTACGCCTCACCGAAATCAATCCCTGTCTGGCCGCCCGTGTCCGTGCTGTTCTGAATCTGAATAAATCTGAACGGCATATCCGCGGCGGCATGGCTACAAAGGCCAAATATCTGAGGAAACGTACAGAAGCTTTTCATCCATGAAATATATTACCTTTCTGCATTTTTATGATGATGAAAAAAAGAGAGCGGAAAATATGCGCCCGCCGGGCGCACAAAAAGGTGGATAACGGACAGTATACCGCATCCACCTTTCTTTCAGATATCCTTTAATTTATTTTTTATTTATCTGACTCTCCGGTGCTGTTCGCATAAAATCAGATAATACTGTCGGCTTCTCCAGAATCTGCCGGCTCGATCGTCCTGACAGATTTTCCCGGCCGGATTACATAGGTTGTCCATCCTCTGGAAAGGCCAAGCCACAGACCATCCTCTTCAGATGCTCCTTCTTCCACATACCACTGCCAGTAATTTTCATCCGGATTTTCAGGATCATAAGGAACTGTTTCTGCCATTACATGGTAAGTACCTGTTTTAGAAGGTGCACTGTCCAGTTTCTTGCCGGGCTTGCCGTGATCATCTGTATAGTATGTCAGATTCAGAGGTACATCTTTAAGTTCCTGATCACCATAATACACCTGGAAATAAGATGTCAGATCATACGCAGTACCGTTTGACACAAATTTCTCATTATAGGCACGGCTGACAATTACAGGCGCATAATCGTAGTACATGGAATCGATCAGCGCCAGACGCTGTTCTTCTTTTTCCTCAGCAGTCTGAGCACGATAACCTACTTCATCACCTGCCAGATGGTTTAACAGTTCAGATGCCGCATATTTAATGCCTTTATTGTCAGGTGTGACAAAAATCGTATGGAAATACCTGTAATTCTCGTAATCATAATAATAAGTTGAGCTTTCTTTTGCTTTCCTTGAATTTACAATTACAATACATTCATCATAATATGCGTTGATATCACTGGATGCCAGGTAGGTCGCAATACCGGTAGCATCATAAGAAGCAACGATTTCACGGTTTTCATCATATGTCAGCTGGAAGAATGTGTCTTTTGCTTCTGTTCCGATTCCGGATTTGTCCGAATAGCAGTCAACTGCAGTGAAGTTAAAATACAGCTTTGTTTCTTTGAAAGGTTCCTCAGCAAGTATTCCCTGCGCAAATGACTCTGCCAGTCTGCGGAATTTCTTCTGTTCCTTTGCTGTAAAGCCTTCACCGTAAATCAGAATATTCTTATTGTTGCCGTAATCACCGGCGCCATAATAATTGCAGTCATTATTATCAGTAATTTTGGTGGTATTGAAATTAATCCTGTAATCCTTTGATTTCTGTCCGATTATATTACCATCTGAATCATAAACCGTAAGGGTTACCGTATAATTGCCCGGGTCAACAGGTCCTTTTTTACTCTGGTACTCTTCTTCCGACAGACATTCATCACTGGAACTGTCGTATCTGCAGCGATATACATCATAAACATCATCTCTGGTATTCAGTGTATCAGAATACATGGAACTTTCATACCAGTCATATACATAGTAAGTATAATACTGATATCCTTCATAACTGATGCCAATGGTATAATCGTCCTGGCACTCCACGTCAAAGCTCAGAGCAGCAGGCTTTCCATCCTGATTTTTGGAAGAAATATTCAGGGAAATAGAAAACTGGTCAATCGTGTATTCGCCTGTTACACTACATGCATCATAAGTATCATTTCCTGCAAATACTGCCTCAACGGTATATGTTCCGGCTACACCGGGAATACCTTCCACCACATTGCCGGCAGCATCATAATATGTAAGAGTCAGAGCATCTCCCAGCTGGTCACCGGTGGTCTCACTGGTCCCTCTGCGCAGGATGATGTACTCACTCATATCTTTTCCTTCACCTGCCGGGAATTCATCGGCATAAGTCTGGAAGAACATTTTTGTCACATTGGAATCTGCACAGAAGGATTTTCTCAGCTGTTCCCTGCAGACTTCGCAGAAAGGATACTCTTCTCCCAGAAACTGCATCTTGCATCCTGTATGAGGGATATACCATCCTGTTCCCGAATATCCGCCCCAATCATAAACACCTACGCCATTTTTTCCGATAAAACGTGACCATGACACTTTTTCCGGATCTGATTCCTGAGTCAGATTTGCCTTTTCTTCCTCATATCCTGCTGCATAATATTCATCTGCCAGATCACCGATGGTATGTCCCATTTCGTGAAGCATCATCTCCAGAGACTGGGTGTTCAGGGAAGCAACACAATAGCTGCCGCCGCTGCCGCCGTATGTGGAAGAATTAACCAGATATACATTGTAATCTGCTTTGGGAAGATACGTTTCTTTCAGATCTTTACCCTTCTGCTCACCCTCTGCTGAAAGTGTAAGAAGACGCTGGGTTCCATAAGACCAGAAAGAAGCACCAAAATAGGTATCACGTTCATCAGCTTCCGCTTCTTCCCGGGAAGAGGAAGACTCCCCTCTGGCACCTGAGTCTTTGGAAACAACACCCAATGCATAAACCTTGAATACATCTGTAAATTCATCGAAAGGTGAACATTCCATCATATATTCAGCAGTATTTACTGCTTCCTGATAAAATGTATCCTGATCTTCTTCAGTGAAACCATCACCCATGATCAGCAGAACAAGAGCATCATCATCACTCAGACTTTCCTCACCATAAACCAGTTTGAGCTCACCAATCTCAGATTCATCTTCTGCTGCATGTACAGATGGAACAGATACGCCGGAAAATGCCAGCAAAAGCGCCAGCAGCATAGCCACAGGCTTCATAAGCCATCTTTTTTTCTTCATTTCTATTCTCCTTTCAGATGAAAATACAAATAAAGGGAGCTCCCCTTCTTCAGAAACTCCCTCGTCTCTATTAATTATACATCTTTATTATGATTTTGCAATATGATTCAATAATATTATATGCATTTTTGTTCATTATGTATAATTAAACGACTTGTTTTTCATTTTTAATTCGTCCCACTGCATAATAATACATTTTTCTTTCAGATATCCAGCTTCTCTGCAGCTTCCACAATCATTTCTTCCGTTACCTGATATGGATAGTGTTCCAGATCTTCATCACGGACAATGACAGCGGCAACCTTCTTCACATCCTCTATCGTGACTCCAATATCACGGAGCCGGACCGGAAGACCGATTTTTCGGTTAAATTCCTGCAGTTTTCTGCATTCTTCTTCTTTTCCGTCAATCAGTAAAAGCAGCAGTACACCAAAACCAACCACTACTCCATGAAGATGATTTTCCCGGGTTTCATCAAAGTCAGGCAGACTGCATAAACCATAAAAAAATGCGTGAGCCACACCTCCATTATAATCCATGGTGTGATCTCTTGCCACCAGCATGGAAACCCAGCCCGTGGTAATAACGATTGCCAGCGCTGCCTGCTCCAGATCCCAGGATGCAATCTGCTGCCTGTTATCTTTCAGAGCCTGCTCTCCATGCTGAACCAGCGTTTCCATGCACATACGGCTTAAATTGACACCCATTGCCCGGAAATGCTCCAGCTGCTCTCCTCTGGCAGAAACGCTGACCTCATAATACTTGGCGTATGTATCACCGATTCCCGCCCAGAGATACTGAACCGGAGCTTTTGCCATAATATCCGTATCCAGAAATACATGAACCGCTGATTTGAGAAAATGTACGAATCTGCAGAAACTTCCATCCTCATTATACACAATGGATACAGAAGATGATGCTGCACAATTGGATGCAATGGTAGGAAATGCAGCATAAGGTTTATTCAGTTTCAGGCTGACCAGTTTGCAGGTGTCAACCGCCTTTCCGCCTCCCACTGCAAAAATCATATCCGCTTCCAGTACAGCCGGTTCCTTTGCCAGACGATTTGCAGCCTCAAAGGTGCACTCCTTTCCAAACCGGATAAAACCGGTTATTACCATATCAGAACCTTCCAGGGCGCTCATTAATTTCCCGCCGGCTGCAGCCATTGCCTTCTGGCCGCCGATAACAACTGCTTTATTTCCATACAAACTGCAAAATTCCGGAATTTTATCATATGCCTCCGGTCCTACCGTATAGGAAGGAATTATAACAGAATAATTTTCCATATAAACACCATTTCCTTTCATCCATATTAACTGCTGTTCAGAACAGCCTTGTCTTTCTCACTTCAGCATGGTAAAATCAACGCAAACCATATTGCAGAATCATCCGGCATACGGCAAAAGCCGGATTTTTCCTGTATATTTACGAATGCGAGGTACCTGTATGTTAAATAAACAATATACAACTATGCTTGGAGAAAAAGATATTATCTTTGAGATCTTCAATTATTCTCAGAAACGCGCCCTGGAAATCGGTTCCGAAAATGTATATGATTTCAGTCTGGGCAATCCTTCCGTTCCTGCGCCGGATGCTGTAAAAAACACCATGATTGAAAAACTGCAGACCATTGATCCGCTGGCTCTGCACAGCTACAGTCCCGGTACCGGCATCAGAGAGGTAAAGGAAAAAATTGTATCCGATCTGAATCAGCGATACGGATCTCATTACACAGCTTCCAGCCTGTTTATGACCTCCGGAGCAGCGGCAGCACTTGCTCACGCGCTTCGCGCAGTTTCCAATCCCGGAGATGAAATCCTGACCATTGCACCCTATTTTCCGGAATATGTTCCCTATACAGCCGGAGCCGGTCTGAAACTGAAAGTCGTTCCCGCTGATACTGACACATTTCAGATTTCTCTGGAAACTCTGGAAAAGATGCTGGGACCTGCTGTTGCCGCAGTTCTGATCAATTCTCCCAACAATCCCAGTGGAATTGTTTATTCCACCTCTACCATACAGAAGCTGGCTCAGATTCTGACGCGCAAATCTGAAGAATACGGGCATCCCATCTTCCTCATATCTGATGAGCCCTACAGGGATATCGTCTTTCAGGGGACAGACAGCCCCTATATAGCCAACTTTTATGCTGATACCATCACCTGTTATTCCTTCAGCAAATCCATCTCTCTGCCGGGAGAACGGATCGGTTATCTGGCTGTCAATCCCGACAGCCGATTCGCAGACCGAATCATTGAACTCTGTTCACAGATTTCCCGCACCACAGGACACAATGGTGCAGCTTCTCTGCTCCAGCGCACAGTAGGTGACGTATGCTCCATGACCTCTGAACTTTCCATCTATGAAACCAACAGAGATCTTCTTTATCAGGCACTGACTGACTGCGGTTTCCACTGTGTCAAACCGGGCGGAACTTTCTATATGTTTCCCCGATCTCTGGAGCCTGATTCCATGGCTTTCTGCAAACGCGCCATGGAGATGGATCTGATGCTGGTTCCCGGCGACAATTTCGGCTGTCCCGGTCACTTCCGCATCGCTTACTGCGTACCTGTGGAACGTGTAAAAAAAGCGCTGCCGGTCTTTCGCCGTCTGGCAGAAAGTTACCGGTAAGCGCCTTACAAAAATATATCACTTGTGATATCAGTTCTGGAAATATCTTTCCAGAAACTGCTTCGTACGTTCTTCTCTGGGATGCTCGAATACCTGCTCGGGGGTACCGTACTCCGCAACAGTTCCCTTATCCAGAAACAGCACCTTATCCGATACGTCACGGGCAAACTGCATCTCGTGGGTTACGATAACCATGGTGGTATTTTTCTCAGCCAATCCGCGGATTACTTTCAGCACTTCTCCGGTCAGCTCCGGATCCAGTGCCGATGTAGGCTCATCAAAACACAGAATATCCGGGCTCAGCATCAGTGCTCTGGCAATAGCCACACGCTGCTGCTGCCCGCCGGAAAGCTGGTGTGGATAATAATCCTTCTTTTTCGCAAGTCCCACACTGTCCAGAACTGCCGCACCTTCCTGCTGTATATCCTGAAGAATCTTCTTTTTATTTGCCTTATAATCAGGCCGTTCTTTCGCCAGGAGTTCCTTGGCCAGAGTAACATTCTGCAGGGCAGTATACTGAGGAAACAGATTAAATGACTGAAATACCAGACCAAAGTGAAGTCTCCTGTCACGAATTTCCTTATCTGAAAGTGCTTTCTGATTTGCTGCATCAAATACAACCTTTTCATCCACCAGAATCTGTCCCTGTGTGGGTGTTTCCAGGAAATTCAGACATCTCAGCAAAGTGGTTTTACCGCTTCCGGAAGCACCGATCATAGCCAGAGTCTCTCCTTTTTCCAGGGAAAAATCAATTCCTTTCAGAACCTTCAGATTATCAAAATTTTTCTTCAAACCTTTTACTTCAAGAATAGACATGGTACTCCCTCCTTACGCCCTGTAATAGTCCAGTTTCTTTTCCAGCCATCCGAACAACAGTGTCAGAATACCGTTGAATGCCAGGAAGAACAGAGCAGATGAGAACAAAGGCCAGATCAGACCCTGTTTTGTAAAGGTATCTGCTTTCATCAGAATTTCCATAACACCGATTACACGGGCAAGAGATGTATCCTTGACAAGTGTGATCACTTCATTTCCCATGGGAGGCACGATCCGCTTAACCACCTGCATCAGAACAACCTTAAAGAAAATCTGGGTTTTAGTCATACCCAGCACCTGCCCGGCTTCATACTGTCCTTTGGGGATACTCTCTATACCGCCTCTGTATATTTCCGAAAAATATGCAGCATAATTGATTACAAAAGCAATCACAGCAGCCAGCTGACGATTACTCATGCTGATGCCGAAAAGCAGTCCCGGTGCATACAGTACAACCATCAGCTGCAGCATCAGCGGAGTCCCCCGGATAACCCATACAAACAGTCTTGTCACCCAGCGAATCGGGGTAAAACGGGTCATGGAACCAAATGAGATTACAAGGCCCAGTGGTATGGCAAACAGCAATGTCATAAAAAACAGCTGTATATTTACCAAAAAGCTTTCACAAAGAGTTATAATCGGACCAGACATAATACATCTCCTTCTTCTTCCTGCCAGATAAACAAGTCTCCATATGTTTTCTCATATGGAGACCTGTGACGGATTAAACATAAATATAACTGTTCAAAGTCAGCCCCGAAACCACTGTGTGCTCCCGGAAGCTGTCATATATGCAGGCATCTATTTGATCAGCATCTCTGACAAACCGTATCTCTCAGCGATTTCTTCTACAACACCTTCCTGATACAGTTCATCAATTGCAGCATTTACTTTTTCCGCCATATCGCTGCCTTTGCGGAAAGCGATACCATATTCCTGTGAACCAAAGTTATTGTCAAGATTTACAACCAGATCATCATAAGATGTACCTTCACCAACCATTGCCAGAGCACATACACTGTCCACTATTGCCATATCTGCAGTACCGGCTTTAACTTCCATAAGAGCTTTTGCCATTGAATCTACTGCCACATAGTTGGCATCCTTGAAATATTCTTTTGCAGATACTTCAACAGTTTCGTCATCTTCAATTGTACCTAAAAGCTTGCCTTCACCGGTTGAACCCTGTTCTGCCACAACAGTCAGACCGGAAACATCTTTCATAAGTTCCTCCTGACGGTCAGCTTTCATAACCAGTGCCTGTGTATTGTGCAGATAAGGATTGGTAATCTCCATATTCTGCTTACGTTCTTCTGTGATACACATACCATTCCAGATACAGTCAATATTTTTGGACTGCAGTTCCACTTCCTTGCTGTCCCAGTTGATCTGCTGGAATTTCACTGCAACACCAAGCTTTTCGCCTACAGCCTTTGTCAGCTCAGTATCGAAACCAATCAGTTCACCATTGTCATCTTCGTAGTTCATGGGAGCAAACAGAGTAATACCAACTATCATCTCACCTTTTCCCTGTATGTAGCTCCAGTCGGAATCTGCAGCTTCACCGGCCGTTGTATCTGCTTCTGCTGCAGCAGTCGTGTCTGCTTCACCGGTACTTCCATCTTTTCCGCTGTCTGACGCATCTGAACTTCCACAAGCGGTAAATACGCTCAGAACCATTAAAAGTGCCAATAATAATGCGCTTATCTTTTTCATACTTTTCTCCTTCATCTCATATCGTTCCTGAATTTACAGATTGACAACTGCTGCGGGCCATCCTCAAAACAATGTCTGCATCTGCCACACAAAATTAATCGGCCGGCACGTTAACAGTTTATCACAGTACAGTGGTATTATATACGACCTTGGCAAAAAGCGCAAGCAGATATCGCTGTTTTTCTTATCTTTTCCGTTTTTTTTCCTTACAGACATATATAAACCGATTCAGTCCGGGCTTTTTAGAACAATATATGCTATAATGTCTCACGAAAGCAGGCACATGTTTTCTGCCGGCTGCTATCTATAAAGAAAGGATTTTGATATATTTATGAAAAAAACACTTCAATCTTTTTGTCTTATTATCTGCATCGCTGTCTTCTGTTTCAGCGTCTGGAAACTTTTCGTTATCTGGCAGGAATATCATGCAGGCGATGAAATCTATGATTCCATCGAAAAACAGGTTGCCGTCAAACAGACCGATTCATCTCCTGCAGAGCCGGGACAGTCAGAAACACCGGACAGAGACGATAATATCGGTGTTTCCGTTCCCGACTCTCTGGTAAATCTGGAAGAACTGAAAGAAATCAACTCACATGCCATCGGATGGATTATGATTCCCGATACCAGCATCAATTACCCGATTCTTCAGACTGCCAATAACAATGATTATCTGCGCCGGACCATTACAGGAGAAGACAATAAAGCAGGCTGCATATTCGCGGATTACCGCTGTGCGGATCCGTTCCACAGTGCCAATACCATTGTATACGGTCATAATCTGCTGAACGGAAAGATGTTCAGCGATCTGATGAACTACGAAGACGAAAACTGGTACAAAGAGCACCCCTGTATTTATATCCAGACATATGATGGTGTCCGGGTTTATGAGGTTTACTCCTGCTACCGCACTGCAGATAACAGCCGGACCTACACTTTCGGACTGAAAACCGAAACAGAGTTTTATGAAAATTACCTGAATCAAACGCTTGAACAGGCCCTTTATCCTACTGATATTACGCCTCTGAGCACGGATCAGATCATAACTCTTTCCACCTGTACCAACGAAACAGAAGAAGAGCGTTTTGTAGTCCATGCCCGCCTTTTAACCAGATAGCAGCAGTTTTTTTATATATATCCATTTTTTGTTGGTTATCATCATACATTTATATAATTTTTACCATCCTTCTTTTTGTAGTGTTCCTACTTTTATGTTATTATTTTAACAAATAGACCAGTCTGAAATCTGTTTTTTTCGCTGTTTTCCCGGTTTTTCTAAAGATTATTGACAATTAATTAACAAAGTATTATGATTTAGGCAGTTCAAAAAGAACCACAAAAAACATTAATGGAGGTATCTTATGAGTCAGCCAATGGAATGGACCAACGAAATGATTGATGCTCATATTGATGAGCTGGTAACAAAGGCACAGCGTGCCCTGGAAAGCTACTTAACTCTGGATCAGGAAGCTGTGGATTACATTGTCGCAAAATGTTCTGTTGCCGGTCTTGATCAGCACGGGGTTCTGGCAGAAGCCGCCGTAAAGGAAACCGGACGGGGTGTATTTGAAGACAAAGCTGTAAAAAACCTGTTTGCCTGTGAATACGTTACATCAAATATGAGACATCTGAAAACAGTAGGTGTCATAAAGGAAGACAAACTTAACGGCATTGTGGAAATCGCCGAACCTGTAGGAGTCATCTGCGGCATCGTTCCCACCACGAATCCCACATCGACGGTCATCTTCAAATCTCTGATTGCAATCAAAACAAGAAACCCGATTATCTTCTCTTTCCATCCTTCAGCCTACAACTGTTCTGTACAGGCTGCCATCTGCATGCGCGATGCTGCGGTTGCTGCCGGTGCACCTGCTGATTGTATCCAGTGGCTGGGAATGAAATCCATGTATGCGACCACAGCTCTCATGAACCATCCGGGTGTAGCCACTATCCTGGCAACCGGAGGCAACGCCATGGTAAAAGCTGCTTACTCATGTGGAAAGCCAGCCCTGGGCGTAGGTGCCGGCAACGTTCCTTCTTATGTGGAAAAAACCGCCGATATCAAACGTGCGGTTAACGATATCGTATTATCAAAATCATTCGATAATGGCATGATCTGCGCATCCGAACAGGCTGTCATCATCGACCGTGAAATCTACAAAGCAGTCATGGACGAATTTGCCCGCTTTAAAACCTACCTGGTCAATGCAGAAGAAAAAGCAAAACTGGAACAGTACATGTTTGGCGCAACCGCTTACAGCGAAAATGCTGCTGATGCCCATCTGAACTCGGAACTGGTCGGAAAACCTGCTGTATGGATTGCTGAAAAAGCCGGCATCGCTGTTCCGGCAGATACCCAGATCATTCTGGCAGAATGCCGGGAAGTAGGTCCCTGTGAACCTCTTACAAGAGAAAAACTGTCTCCTGTTCTGGCAGTCCTGAAAGCAGTTTCCACTGATGACGGTATTGCCAGGTCTGCCGCTATGGTAGAATTCAACGGTCTTGGTCACTCTGCTGCCATCCATTCCATGGACCGTGACGTAATCCTCCGGTTCAGCAAAGCAGTCAAGGCAATCCGTGTTATTGAAAATGCTCCCTCCACCTTCGGCGGAATCGGCGGCGTATACAATGCATTCATTCCTTCTCTGACACTTGGCTGCGGCTCTTACGGACACAATTCGGTATCAAATAATGTCAGCGCTGTCAATCTGATCAACATCAAACATGTGGGAAGGAGAAATAATAACATGCAGTGGATCAAGCTTCCTCCGAAAATTTACTTCGAACGCAATTCCATCCGTTATCTGAAAGACATGAAGGAAATGGAACGCGCCATGATCGTCACTGACCGCGGTATGTATACACTGGGCTATGTGGCAAAAATCGAATCTGTCATCAGATCCAGAAGAAACGATGTGGATATTGAACTGTTCTTTGACGTTGAATCAGATCCCACTATCAGGACAGTCCGCAAAGGTCTGGAACTGATGAAAAATTTCCGTCCCGATACCATCATCGCACTGGGCGGAGGCTCTGCTATGGATGCTGCAAAAGTTATGTGGCTCATGTACGAACATCCCGAAGTAAACTTTGATGATATCAAGCAGAAATTCATGGATATCCGCAAACGTGCATTCAAATTCCCGGAACTGGGCAAACAGGCAAAGCTTATCTGCATACCTACCACATCCGGTACCGGTTCTGAGGTTACTCCATTTGCTGTAATTACAGATTCAGACGAAAATAAGAAATATCCGCTTACCGATTATGCTCTGACTCCTACCATCGCCATCGTGGATCCGGAACTGACCATGAGCCTTCCCGCCTCCATTGCTGCCGATACAGGTATTGATGTACTGACTCATGCTGTGGAAGCATTCGTATCCATCCTTGCTTCTGATTATACGGATGGTCTGGCAAGACAGGCAGTTAAAATGGTATTCGATTACCTGCCCCGCTCCGTAAAGAACGGCAAAAATGATCCGGAAGCACGTGAAAAGATGCACAATGCTGCAACTATCGCAGGTATGGCCTTTGCCAATGCATTCCTTGGCATGAATCACTCTCTTGCCCATAAGATCGGCGGAGAATTCCATATTCCTCATGGACGTACCAATGGTATCCTGCTCCCCCACGTAATCCGCTACAACGGTACCGTACCCACCAAACTGAATATCTGGCCCAAGGTAGAACGTTACAAAGCTGACGAAAAATACATGGAACTGGCTCAGCTCATCGGACTTCATCCCACTACGCCTGCCGAGGGTGTGGAAATGTTCGCCGATGCATGCGAAAAACTGTGCGCAGAAGTAAACCTGGCATACAATATCAAATCTCAGGGTATCTCCGAGGAAGACTGGAATGAATCTGTACACCGCATCGCCATGAATGCATATGAAGACCAGTGTACACCTGCCAATCCCAGAATGCCCATGGTAAGTGATATGGAAGAAATCCTTCACACCATCTATGCATATGAATCAAAATATGCAAAATAGTAAATCCGGCTGTATGGACAGCTGCCGACCCGGAATCCGGGTAAATCATTACAGATAATCACTCCGGGTTTCTGCCCTGTTTCCAGTCGATTCCTCCCCGTATTGTTACCGGGAATCGGCTGACAGGGCAGAAGCCTCATCTGCCTCTTCCTGACAGATATCCTCCCCGGAAGCAGGTTTATCCTCAATAACCAGCTGAATAACTGCCTGAGAATAATTAAAAGACATCTTTATATACCGTCCTTTCTCCTCTGCCGCCTGTGCCGCTTCTCCGATAATCTCCTGCAGAATCTCCCTGGTCAGATAACCTCCTCTCCAGTGAAATACAAAATACTTCTGTTTTCTGCGGATTGCTGTCCTCAGACGCTTCCCCACATCCTCTGTTTTTGTAAGCGAAAGCCGATTCTCCTTATAATAAAAACGATTCCCGTCCGTACACGCCGGTACCGGATACATTACCTGCCGGTGATCCCTGAAAATCTTTTTATCCTCCAGGTTAAAGTAATCGAAACGGTTCTGACCGTACCTTCCCAGAGAATTATCATAAGTAGCATCCAGGTGATACCACTTCCCCTGTATACGGATCACATTCCATGCATGCCGGTATTTCAGACCGTTCTCCGGATCTGCATCGCAGACTGCGATAATACAGGCAATACCCAGTTCATCACATAAAAGCTTCACCGTTTTGGCAATACCCTCACACACACCGACCCCCTGCTGCAAAGGTCCGATGATCTCGTGAGAATAGCTTTTCTTTAATTTATCGTAAGTCACACTGCTGCATATAAAATCATGAATATACAGCTCTTTATCCAGCTCTGTTTTCATTTCCCCGGCGGGTCTTGTCAGTCTGGAAACACGCCCCTGAAGCGCTTTCTGATGCTCTTTTATCTTCTTCTTCTCAAACATATAATCGGGTACAAGCTGCATGGTATCCGCTCCCTGCACATAACGGCAGGAAAACCCGGTCACATAAAAAATCCACGGATTATCCAGCCTGAGTCTGAAAAAAATATCTGACAGTTCCTGCATACCCAGACGCGGAACAGAAAAAGAGGGAGCAAGTACAGTAAATCCTTCCAGCATGGAATAATAGGCCGACTGCTGCTGCCGGTTCAGTTGTCTGTAATAATATCGATTCATCCAAACATCCTCCCTGTCAGTTCTGAAAACATCTCTCCATATCGATTGAACACAATAATACCCAGTACAACCGCATACCATACGGATGCCGCCCTGAAAATCAGCGTTCCCAGCATGCTCTCCGATCTGGACAGCCTCAGACAGAACCGCTTCCTGCTGAAAGGCCAGAGCAGCATCTCCCCTCTCCTGTTCAGTACATCCAGAACCAGATGAGAAGTATATGAGATAAAAAACCAGAATGTAAGCTCCTGATTATCACCGATCATCACACTGAACATCCATGAAAATGCCAGCAGAGCCACAACAGAATGCGTCACAGAACGATGCTCTGTCACGGCTCCCACCAGAATCGCACCGATAAAAAATACAGCATACTGCCAGTCAACAGGCTTTTCCGTCAGCCACTGAGCCAGTATACAGAAAACAATCAGCCGGATCAGACAGCGGGCCGCTGCTTTCATATTATGCTCATACTGGTCACAGTCGGGAAGAGTCGCTGCCATAACTGCAGCTGCACTCCCCAGTACCAGTCCCTGTAAAGTCAGAGTCTCCGGCATCACCACAGCTGCAGCGCTTACACTGCAGGCAAGACCGGCTGCCGTATGTGTTCTTCCTTTCATTATGAATACTCCTTTTCATTTGCATTAATCATCTTATTCAGACTGACCTGTCCTTTTATGGACGTCATGTGCACACATTATATCGAATATCTGTTCTATTTTCAAGCAGTTTTTAAACTTTCACACTTTCTTTATTTTTTGTTTGCATTCATTTTATAATATTATAACATTTATTACTTTTTTCAATGAATATCTGATCATTTCCTGTTGCATACAGACAAAGAATCATTTATACTTTTTAGTACGGTATTTATACCTGTGCCGGTATGTCCGGTACATTACAGAGAATGGGAATAGTTAGGTAACTGGTGTGCCTCCTGGTCTTCAAAACCTGTGTGGGGTGTTGATCATCCCGGGTGGGTTCGATTCCCACATATTCCCGCCAGAATATAACACAGCTTATGATGCTGTATCAAAAATGGGGCTGCCGCACGAACCGGTTAATGCGGCAGCCCCATTTATGCAATTATCTGAATGCAATCATCTGATCTCCTCCAGCAGTTCTTTGAATCAGAAACTCCGGCAATTCCCGGTTTTCTCCCCCTAAATTGCGGATTCTCTCTCGCTTTCTGTTCCGTTTTTCCGGGTCAGATGGATGCTGTCAAAGTATTCCAGAAGCGGTTTTACATTCTTTCTGGATGTATTCAAAAGATCACGGACTCCGGATATGGTGATCTTTCCTTCGCTCTTCAGTACGGGAATTATTTTTTCTTTTGCCTCTTCCAGATACTGGGGAAGAGTATAGATATTCTCGTAAACCTTTACCACCTTCTGCTCAAATACCATATTCTGCAGTACGTCGTCTTTATACTGTTCCTGATCTTCCATGAAGGTAATTTCCGGGAACCGGATGAAATTAAAGCCGGCCTCACGCAGATTTTTCGTGATCCATTTTTCCATTTTCTGGTAATTACGGTCTTTGCGCAGGTGGAAGTCCGCCATATTGACACATTCCAGTTCCACTTTGATTTTCTCTTCATCAACCCAGTGCTGCAGAAGCTGATCGAATACTGCCTGCTTTGCAGACGGAAGAAGCTTATTGTGCAGCTCTGATTTAAACATCCCCCTGCGGTATCTGTAGGTTTCATGGAATTCACTCAGCATGATCTCCAGATCCTCCAGAAGCTCCATTTCCCAGAAGCAGTGGAGCAGATAGCGTTCTCTGCGCACAGGCAGCTCCACGATTCGGTGATTTTCCACCAGCTTTGCAATGGCCGGTTCCAGCTCTTCCGCAGGGAAAGCGCCTTTATCAGCCACCATTTTTACGGTAATCATGGATTTCTCCGCTTCTTTTACCATATACTCCAGTATATCCTCTGCACCGCCTTTTTCCTTCTGACGCATTTCCTCCAGTGTAGCTTCAGACATCCGGCGCTTCTTCACAGCCAGCTGATCCAGCACTTCACCTCCTGCAATTGTCTCCAGAGGAGAATAGAACCGAAGTATAAAGCGGTCCTTTTTGCGTACGGCAATGGGCTCTTCCAGCAGAAGCTGTGCATAACCCTCCTGTCCCGGCAGCAGTTCATCCGTTCCCAGAAGAACCGCGCGGCACAGTACCTGCGTAGTTCCGATGCAGAGGTGAAGGCGGCTGCGGTTTTTAATGCTGCGTTCTGTCAGCTCCAGCATGCGTATCTTCACATCCAGCCGGTCCGTGTTCTGCATACTGCCGGGCGGTGCCAGTACATCTCCCCGGTGAACTTCTTCTTTCTTCACATTGGACAGGTTGACAGCCACACGCTGACCGGCAAATGCCTGCTCAACATCCTGATCATGAACCTGAATATTACGGATTTTACAGGGCAGATCCCGGGGATATAGTGCCAGCGGAGTTTCTTTATTTAAAACACCGGAAATCAGTGTTCCTGTCACAATGGTTCCGAATCCGGATAAAGTAAATACCCGGTCAATGGGCAGACGGGGGATTTCACTGATGTCTCTTTCCGGCGTCTGCTCTGTTAATTCATCAATCATGCGGACCAGTTCGGGAATTCCCTGCCCTGTAACCGAGGATACACAGACCATGGGAGCAGACGCATAGAGAGAATTCTTCAGTTCTTCCCGGATTTCCTCCTGCATCATGGATACCCACTCTTCATCCACCAGATCGCACTTGCTGAGAACCAGAATCGCATTCTGTACACCCAGCTGCTCCAGAATTGCAATGTGTTCCCTTGTCTGAGGCATGATTCCCTCATCAGCTGCAATCAGAATCAGTACCAGATCCATGCCCACAACGCCGGTTACCATGTTTCCCACAAATTTTTCATGTCCGGGTACATCGATGATGCCGATTCTTGTACCGCTGGGCAGGTCAAAATGAGTAAATCCCAGCTCTATGGTAATTCCCCGGCGTTTTTCCTCTGCAAGACGGTCCGCATCATAGCCGGTCAGCGCCTTGATCAGACTGGTTTTACCATGATCAATATGCCCTGCTGTTCCTACAATAATATTTTTCATGCAATTCCCTCCGATAATACCTTTAATCCTTCTTCAATCAAAAGCGGTATTTCTTCATCAAACACCGTCTGCATATGCAGCTGGAACTGTCCATCCTGTATTCTTCCCACCACCGGAAGATCCAGTCTGCGGAAATGCGCCTCCAGCTGCTCTGTGGTCAGACTGAGCTTTGTACGGGGAGCAATCACCACACCGGCCCCGTCAAACTGATGAAGCGGCAGCGTTCCGCCTCCCATCTGCGCCTGCATAAACTGAACCGTGATTTCATACCGGTTTCCGGCTGTACTTTTCCAGGCATCCGCTACTTTTCGAGCCCTCAGCTCCTGTTCCTTACAGGTACTGGCCAGCATTTTCAATACAGGAATCCGTTCTGTCAGCTGAGCAGGACTGCAGCGATAATATTCTCTCCATACCAGCTCCAGTGATGCCGCAGTAAATTTATCAATTCTCAGCGCACGGGTCAGTGGATGCTTTTTAATCTGATCAATATATTTCTTTTTTCCGGCAATAATACCGGCCTGAGGACCTCCCAGAAGCTTGTCACCACTGAAACAGACCACATCCGCACCGGCTGCCAGTACTTCCTGTACAGTGGGCTCACCGGTGATGCCATATCTGCGCAGATCCACCAGAATCCCGCTTCCCAGATCTTCTACAAAAGGAACCCCCCGTTCCACACTCAATTCTGCCAGTTCCCTTGTTGAAACACTTTCTGAAAATCCAATGATCCGGTAATTGCTGGTATGTACCTTCAGGAGCAGTCCCGTATTTTCGTTAATTGCTTCATCATAATCGGAAAGATGGGTTTTGTTGGTTGTACCCACCTCGCACAGACTGGCTCCGCCCTGACGGATCACATCCGGCACACGGAATTTTCCGCCGATTTCAATCTGTTCCCCGCGTGATACAATGACCTCTTTCCCACAGGCCAGCGCGCTGAGCGTCAGAAGAACCGCTCCGGCATTATTGTTGACAGCCATGGCACTTTCCGCTCCGGTCACCTGGCAGATCAGATGCTCAAAATGGGAATAGCGTTCCCCACGGTGTCCTTCTTCCAGACTATATTCCAGATTTGAATAACCGGAAACCAGCTCCGCAATCTTTTGCGCATGCTCTTTTGCAATGGGAGCCCGTCCCAGATTGGTATGCAGAATCGTCCCTGTGGCGTTAATTACTCTGCGAAAACCTGTCAATTCCCTTTCCCTCATGCAGGCGCAGATCACTGACGGCAGTTCCTCAAGCTTTTTTTCAAATGCAATTTCAAATGTTTTTTCAAAGGTCCCCTGAGGTCTCTCCTGCTGAAACTCTTCCAGTCCTCCATTGTCCTCCGTACGCTGGCGCAGCATGTCGCGCATCCGGTCAAGCTCTTCCCTGATACATTCGGTTACAGCACGTTTTCCGAATTCTGCAGTCAGTTCCTGAATCTCCGGCATATCCAGCAATACATCAACTTTTGGAATCTTCCTGTATAAATCTTTATTCATCTCTACACTCCTTTTTCATTAAAACCCCCGCATTGAAAACTGTGCGGAATAAAAGTCTATGAAAAACTCTGTTCTGTCCGCTCAATAATCTCATCCTGCAGTGCTTTGCTCAGATTTCGGAAATGGTCACTGTATCCGGCAACTCGCACAATCAGATCCCGGTATTCCTCAGGATGTTTCTGAGCCTGAATCAACGTTTCACGATCAATTACATTAAACTGGATATGATGTCCGTCCAGATTGAAATATGTACGGATCAGGTTGGCCATCTGCTCCAGACCTTCCCGGCCTGCCACCACTGACGGCGTAAATTTCTGGTTCAGCAGTGTTCCGCCTGTTTTCAGATGATCCATCCGGGAAGCAGAGTTCACTACAGCCGTAGGTCCGCAGGTATCAGCTCCTTTTTCCGGGGAAATGCCCTCCGAAACCGGTTTACCTGCCAGACGGCCATTGGGACTTGCCATCATAACTTCTCCAAAATACACATGACAGGTGGTGGGCAGCATGTTGATCCGATAGCTGCCTCCTTTCATATTGGGCTTTCCTGTAACACTTTCATAATAAAAATCAAATATCTGACGCATGATTTCATCGGCATATGCGTCATCGTTTCCATATTTCGGCGTCCTGTTGCGCACCAGATTCAGAATCCTCTCATGTCCTGCAAAATTATCTTTTAAAGCCTGTAAAAGCTCACTCATACTGAATTTGCGGTGGTCATACACATTATATTTCACTGCGGTCAGACAGTCGGTAATGGTACCGATACCCACACCCTGAATATAACTGGTGTTATAACGGGCTCCGCCGCCGTTGTAATCCTTTCCCCGTTCAATGCAGTCATTGGTCAGGATGGACAGGAAAGGTACCGGCATATAATCCGCATAAATTTTCTCAATTACATTATTGCCCCGCAGCTTGATGTCCAGAAACCAGGAAATCTGTTTTTTATAGGCTTCAAACAGCTCCTCATAACAGGTAAACTCTTCTGCTCTGCCCGTATGAGGTCCCAGCTGCCTTTTATTCACATGATCATAACCGTCAAACAAAGTCAGCTCAAAAATCTTGGGCAGATTAAAATATCCTGTCAGAATATATGCCTCATTGCCGAAAGCTCCTGTTTCCACACAGCCGCTGGTGCCGCCTTTTCGGGCATCTGCCAGACTTTTTCCTGCATTCAGCAGTTCCTGCACAATGGCATCCGTATTGTAAAATGCCGGCTGTCCCCATCCTTTTCTGGATATTTCACAGGCTTTTTTCAGGAAAGCGTCCGGTGTCTTTCTGCTGATCTGCACATTGGAGCTGGGCTGAAGAAGCTTCATTTCATCCATGCATTCCAGGATCAGATAACTGACCTCATTGACCCCGTCACGTCCATCCGGTGTGATACCGCCGGTATTGATATTGGCAAAATCCGTGTATGTACTGCTCTCCTTCAAGGTAATCCCCACCTTTGGCGGTGCAGGCTGGTTGTTGAATTTTACCCACAGACACTCCAGCAGCTCCAGAGCCTGATCTTTTGTCAGCCTGCCTTCTTCCACATCCCTTTCATAAAAAGGATAAAGATGCTGATCAAGTCTGCCCGGGCTGTAGGCATCCCAGGGATTCAGCTCACTGGTCACTCCCAGATGAACAAACCAGTACATCTGAATCGCCTGCCAGTAGCTCTGAGGACGGTATGCCGGCACTGTACGGCAATTTTGGGCAATCTGCAGAAGTTCTTTACGGCGTACCGGATTCTGTTCCTCTTTCGCCAGTTCCCCTGCATATGCCGCATAACGGTCCGCCAGAATCAGAATTGCATCACAGGCAATATCCATTGCTTTCAGCTCATTCTCTTTGCTCAGTGCCTCCGGATCATGAAGATAATCAAGTTTCTCCAGAGAGCGCCTGATATCCTCCTTATGCTCCAGAAAACCTTTATTGTAAATATTTTCAGAACCCACTGTATGTCCCGGTCCTCTCTGTTCCATGAATTCCGTGAAAATACCACACTCATAAGCGGCTTTCCACTCGGGCGTCATGTGTTCCAGAATCCTGTGACGGATAGAACGCTTCTCCCAGAAAGGAATCATCTCCTCTTCCTGAAAAGCATATCCCTCCTCTGACACTTTAAAATTAATCAGTTCCCGATCATTCATGATATGCAGATCCTGCACTGTATGACAGCACAGCTCCGGAAATGTGGGGGCTGCCTGAGGTCCGTCTCCCTTTTCTCCCACAATCAGCTCCCCCGGATTGATGCACAGGGTCTTGTGAGTAAAATAATGCTTCAGGCACATGGCACGCAGCTCCGGTACCGAAACAGTACCTTCATACTGCCTGTAGACTTCCGTAAACAGGCGGGCACGTTCCATGTCTATATGAGCCTGCGTTTCCACACTCTGTTTTCTCAATCTGCGGATCCGGTCATTCATTCCCCGCTCCCTGGATTCTTCTCCCTTTCTGCTCTCCATCTTCGTATCCTCTGACTTTCTTTTATTTTCGCTGTTCTTTATAACTGTTTTCCGATTTACAATATCCTTATTCACCGGTTTTCTCATGAGATTATCCACCGATTTTCACCGGGGAAATTTTCTGTTCCTGAAAATATTTCAGAAAACATTCCATCTGCTCCTGAGAAGGTGTGTATAATTTTTCTCCACCGCAGCTGCGCCCCATGCGCTCATACTTACTGCTGCCTGTATTATGATAGGGAAGGAGATTGATCTGCGAACAGCAGATACTCTGTTCTTTCAAAAAACATGCCGTTTTCTTCATATGTTCCATGGTATCGTTTACTCCGCCGATTATGGGCAGCCTGATCCAGATCCGGGCTCCTGTTCCATGATCCGTTCTGTATCTGCCAAGCGCATCTGAAAGTTTCTTCAGATTATCCAGAATCAAACCGGCTCCGGTCCCTGTGTAGTGCGCGGCATTCTCCTCATCAAACAGCTTGATATCATACAGAAAAGTATCTGTCCAGGGCATGATTCTTTCAAACCGTTCAAATGGCACCGCACCACAGGTATCAATATTCAGCGATAATCCGCGCCGATTCAGTTCCGCTGCCAGTTTTTCCACATAATCCATATCCTGAGCCAGTACTTCTCCACCGGAGAAAGTCACCCCGCCGCCAGACTGTTCATAAAAAGCCCTGTCCTTTTCCAGTTCTTTTACAAGCTCATTGACAGTATACTGTTTGCCGGAAAGTTCTCTGGCATTATTTACGCAGTAATCCAGACAGGTCTCGCAGCCGGTGCAGGCTTTTTTCTCTCCCTTCTGAGGACAGACCTGAATGCAGGTTCCGCAGCCGGTACATGCCTGCGGATTCACCAGTACCTCCGGTCTGAACGACTGAGTTTCGGGATTGTGGCACCATGCACAGGACAACGGACATCCTTTAAAAAACACCGTGGTGCGGATACCCTTTCCGTCATGAATGGAGTACTTCTGAATGTTCGTGATATATGGCAGCCTCATGTTTTTTTCTCCTTACTGCAGTAATCAGGGATCCGCCCGCGTCCGCATGGAAGGATCCATTTCTCATCTGATATAGACTCCAGATTATTGTAGAAGCCACACATGAAAAAGTCAATATTTCCACCCGGAGTTTTCTGTGTTATAGTATAATTGATGTGACAATTCGATGATTTTAGATAACAGTACCGGAGGAAATTTTCATGACAACCCTGAATGATATTTATCGTTTTATCTGTATACATGTGCTGCAGCACAAAAAAGGGGATAATAAGCTTCTGATGAAAGAAAATGATTTTTTTGCTGCAGTTTTTACCAGCGAAATGAAACTGAATTATCCCTGGCTGCTGGATCACCGGCATCATACCTTCAATCAGAAAAGTTTTGATGCCCTGGCTGAAAAAAAGATGGAATCACAGACACATCGTCAGTCTCTGCTTCTGTACTTTATGAGTCATCCACCGGCAATTGATGCGCTGGATAAAAACTGCCGGACTTTTCTGTCTGAGCGGATTTCCTGCATGCGTCAGGACAGATACCGGGAAGGAACAAAGCAGTGGATACACCAGCTGCATCTTACCCGTGAGGATCCCTTACGCAAATATCTGGAAGGAGACAGCCTCACTGTTTCCACCATCCAGCTTTACTCACGCCGGATGGCCTGGATGCTGCTGGATGCGCTCTGCACAGTTCCCAACGACCTGCGTCTTCTGTATCAGAAATATTCTTCTGCTTCCGGACAGTCTTCTGCTTCCATTGATTCTCTGAAATGCACATCCGGCCTCCGCAGATTATATAACCATGCGGTAACGGCACTCCATGAAAAAGACAGTGAAAAAAGAAATGCCGGCTTTTTTTCTCTGGGACAGGAATTCAGCCGACTGAGAATAATGTATCAGCAGTCACAGGCTTCTTTTTCCGAAAAGTACCGGAAATTATATCAGGATGCATTAAATTACTTTCAGCAGTTTTTATCAGATCTGGAAAAGAAAAGCAGCACTCCCTGCCTCAATCTGAATCTCATGAAAAAAAATCTTGAGAAACTGGAGGAACTCTGAAAAATTACGAAGCAGCCGCCCTACAGCGGCTGCTTTGTTCATTACAAACCATTCTGCCATATTCTGCGTCAACAGAAAGAATGGAAACTGTTCCCTTTTTTTTGCTGATTTCAAAATGATACCTCAGTCCGGTATTCGTGCTGATATGGTAAAACAGCGTCTTTTTACGATGCTGTTCGTATATTCTTTTCATGTCAGGGGAATCTATCCCCTGGCACGCACTTCTGAACATACTGTCCATCTCTGCCAGCTGTGCAGCTTTCAGATACTTTGCAGCTTTTTTCATTCCTTTCCGGGAATAAACATAAACCGGTATCCAATACTTCATGACAGGCCCCCTCTCAGATATTCCATACAGGAAGCGGCAAACTGAAGTGCTTTTGCAGCTTCCTCTCCGGTATAGTCAAACTCCTCCAGAATCTTCAGAAACCCTTCATCCTCCGTGATCCCGGAGCCAAAAAAAATCCCGCTTAAAAAAGTTCTGTTATCCTCTGTTCTCACCTGCATGATGTTCCTCCTTTTATTATAAAGTAATTTTATTTCATCCTCTTTAATAAACATTCTAGCAGTTCTAAAATCAAAGTACCACGTACCACTTTTTTTATTTTTTTGTTCCTGAAAAGGCCGAAAAGTGCAGATTTTTTCCTGTTTTATGACCCATCCTGTGGCAAAAATTCTCATTTTATGCTATTGTATTCTTATTGAAAATACCGAACACCGAGGAATCCTGCGGCGGCTGACAGCTTCTTCGGTTATTTATCCTGAGCCAGACCAGTGAATAAGGAGGACCTGCATTATGGCATTTTCCGATCAGGGAAGCATTGATAATAAACAATATATCAATTTGAGTATGGATGCCTGGGCAATCATTGAATATGATCAGTACCGGTTTGCTTCCAGTGATGAAATTGTCCGGAAAATCCCCCTGTCCACTTTACTCAACCGCATTTTTCAGAATTTTTATGAAATCGCCGACG
The DNA here is from genome assembly GCA_034086685.1 of Lachnospiraceae bacterium. GTDB lineage: Bacteria > Bacillota > Clostridia > Lachnospirales > Lachnospiraceae > TWA4. Next base: position 3,195 of record JAXDZY010000072.1, on the reverse strand, counting down.
CGTCCATCGCGCTGCAGGCAGACAATTATACGCGGGAACTGCGCGAAATTCTGTCCGAAGAAGGAACCTCATCCGTTTCTAAAAAGCAAAGAAAGAAGACCGACCCCGACGAAGCTGTCATTGAAAAGCTGACTCAGGCCCATATCCGGAAACTTCAGAAAAAATCAGATACATGCAGGAAAGGGAAAGGGGAAAGATTCAGACTGAATAACCATAATTTTGAATATCTGACCAGCCCCGACTCCGACTGCCGGGAAAATCTGTATTATTCCAGTATCGGTCAGTACCTGAAAGCTCTTTTTGAAGAATACGCTTCACTTACGTATCTGGAAAGAGAATCCATTTATTACCGACCGGTTTTTGAAACCATTCAGCAGGCATTTGACAGCAATATGGCGGTCAGAGTAACCCATGATAAAGGATTTCTTTTCGAATTCCAGCCTTATCAGATCCTCTGTGATCCGGTCTCTTCCCACCATTATCTGACGGGATATTCCACTCCGATCAATATGAAAGTAGATTATGATGCCACCAATCAGCCGGTTCCCTGCAGGGCCAGACCGGCGTCCATACGGATTTCCAATATCCGTGATGCCAAACTGATACGGAGAAAAAGTGGCAAGCTGACTGCCAGACAAAAAGCAGAGCTTAAAAACTGCCTTGCTTTCAACGGACCGCAGTTTCTCACAGATGATACCCACGAGATCCATATACGCCTTACACAAAACGGTATCAGGAAATACAATTACCAGATGACGCTGCGTCCCGACTACGTAAAAATTATTGAGCCGGATATTTATGTCTTTCACTGCAGTGAAAGGCAGATTCAATATTATTTTATTGAATTCGGTAAAGATGCCACTATTCTGAAACCGGATCACCTGCGGCAGTATTTCCAACAATGGTATGAGGCTGCAGAGAAATCCTATCACAATGAGGACAGCAGCCATGAAGACAGATAAAAAAAAGGGAGCAGACTGAAGATTCTGTCTCCGGTCTGTCCCTCCTTTTTCGGATCCCGTCAGTTTGTTTTATTCTGTTCACAGCAGTATTTTATCCCCATATTTTCACGGCTTATGTTTCATTTTGTCCAGTTCATTCAGAGTATAACCATAACGTGTGGCCAGGGGCATGTCTTTTGCCGTTCTCCGAATCATATCCTGAAGCTTTTTCGTCATTCTCCTGCCGGCCATATTCAGCAGAAGTCTTACCTCCTGAATAATCGTATCCGGATTACTTTCCATCATGCACATGTCCGCAATATCACGCACCATCTGCCCAAGAACCTGTACATCCTGAACACTTTTCCACAGAGCATTCACCAGTTCCATATAGCCGTCCACATTCGTATAGGGATTGCCTGCCATAAAACTGCTGATCTCCGGCATATCGTATGTATGATATGTCAGCTCCGGATATTTCTTTCTGGCCCGCAGGATTTTCTTCATGTTTTCCGCATCAAAAACAGAGAGATACCTGACATTATCCTCCGTATTGATCTCAAAGCGGCCAAAGTATTCCAGCCGCCCTTCCAGCAGACCTGAAAATTCCGTTTCTCTCATCCTGTATCCCAGTTTTTCCTGACAGATCTGCAGCAATCTGTCCACTTCAATCACACCATAACGGCAGGCCAGAACCACAGCCAGCTTTTCCATATCTTCATACATCATGATCCTGCTGCGCACTCCCGGCTGGCGAAGCCATTTGCCGTAGACCCTGCGTGCTTCCAGACTCACTGAAAAAGATCTGATCTGCCCCTGTGAATCCATCTCCGGCATACAGATTCCCAGAGAATAGAGATGAAGCAGAGAAACGGATATCTCCTCCAGATCCTGTGCATTTTCCAGGATAACCGTATCAAGCAAATCTTCCGGGTCAAGCTCCATGCTTTCTTCATCCACCTCTGCTGTCATCATAAAAAAGAACATTTCCGCTGCTTTTCCTTTCATAAACAGCATCAGACGCTCTTTATCCTGCAGAATCGCCCGGGCATACTGTTTCTTCACCCATTCGGTATTTTTCCCGGTAAGGCAGTCGGAACGGTTTTCCTCACCCAGAAAAGCTGCTGCAAAAAGACGGAGATCATCCTCTTCCATGGTATCCAGTATATCCTGCACGGTAAGTGATGAATCCAGGGTGAAACAAACCAGATTCAAATCTTCCGGGTCATCATCTTCCCAGTCATTTTCGCCAAAACCAGGTTCTTCATCCGGACATACGGGATACTGCTCCAGCTTTCCCTTAACCGACACAATCCCGTCAATTACAGACTCTTCCGACTCGTATATATTCTGAACCTGAATATCAAATCCCCAGTCATCTCCAAAATCATACAGCAGATAAAATTTCTGTTTCGGGGAAAGATTCAGATTGCCAAGCGCAATATCTGTTCCCTTCTCCGCAAATTCAGGCATAAAGCAGTAAATATCCTCCCCTTCACCGTATCCGCGGCCGCTGAAATTAAACAGATACAAATGCTCGTCTGAAAAATCAAATGCATCCAGAATCATTCCGCACAGATCATCAAGGGTCTTATTGGCAGATATATTCAGAACCGCATAAATTCTTTTATCATTCTCATAAGATACCTTCATCTCATATCTGACTTTGCTTCTCCCTGGCAATCCATTGCTGTCTCTTCTTTTTCCGCCTTTTTTTATCCCCTTTTTTCCACTGCTGATTCTTCTGTCCATCCACCTTTCCTCCTTGTTTATCGTACATCAATCATAACACATCTGTAAAATACAGAAAAGCCTGTTATCAAAAAAATGACAACAGACTTCAGTTTTATTTATGAATCCCATTTGAAGACTTCAGGAGAAATTTTTTCTGTTCCGATCCATTCCAGCAGCTGCCCGATCACCCACATACATGCCGCGGCATCTTTTCCGTCACAGAACTCCGGTGACTCAAATCCCAGCTTTAATACAGAACACATCCTTGATAAAGTTTCTATGGCAATTCCCGTCTCGCATAATATGTCCATCAGCTCCAGAATCTTTTTATCAGGATCCTCCCGGTCCTGATTCGTTTTTTCTTTTTTTATTTCCATGTCACCAGTTTACAACTTTTATAAATAACTGCCCCTTTGCTGAATAAGCCGCTTCAGGGCCTTTACAACAGCATTTGATTTTATACTGTTTTCGATGTTTTGTACGAAAGCAGCAAAAAATACTTCTGCCCGAATCTGCTCGC
>JAXDZY010000071.1:0-12692 GCA_034086685.1 Lachnospiraceae bacterium | reverse complement strand
GCGAGCAGATTCGGGCAGAAGTATTTTTTGCTGCTTTCGTACAAAACATCGAAAACAGTATAAAATCAAATGCTGTTGTAAAGGCCCTGAAGCGGCTTATTCAGCAAAGGGGCAGTTATTTATAAAAGTTGTAAACTGGTGTTATGTTTATAATTTCTGCAGAAAACTGTCAAGAATCATCTCTTTACTGTCAGCAAAGAGGCACGCTTCCATCTGCTGTTCTGTCATAAAACGTTCATCCACAGCCTTCTGCATGAGCATTCGGATGCCATCATAATAATTGTTGATATTATAAAGAATGATCGGCTTCTCATGCCTCCCCAGCTGTTTCAGCGTCAGAATCTCAAAAAATTCTTCAAAAGTACCGATACCTCCCGGAAGCACTACAAAACCATCGGATAAATCCTCCATTTTCTGCTTCCGCTCACGCATGGTCTCCGTCCAGATCATTTCACTGCAATTCTCATATAACACTCCCGGTTTGTCAAAAAATACGGGAGCCACGCCAATCAGGGGGCAGGTACTGCTGACACTGCGGACGCCTCTGGCTGCCGCTCCCATCATCCCTGTGGCACCGCCTCCGAAAACCACACCGATGGATAACTGTGCAAACCTGCGTCCCAGTTCCCAGGCTTCTTTTTTATAGGATTCATCAATCCGGTCACTGGCTGCCCCATAAATACAAATGTTCATTTTTTACAACTCCTTTCCCGCAAATCCGGTTGATTTTCCCCCGGAACTGACTTATACTTCTTTCATATTTTTCAGATGAAAGTGAGTATATCCCATATGTTTATACAAGTCAACGATGTTCAGCTATATTATGAAATACATGGAAACGGAAGCAGACCCTTTATTCTGCTTCACGGAAACGGTGAAAGCACGGAGATTTTTTCAACTCTGGCCGGACAGCTCTCCCGGCAGTACACAGTTTATGCCATCGACAGCCGCGGACACGGCCGGAGCAGTTCCATCCCGGAGTACCACTATATGGATATGATGGAAGACGTGGCAGAATTCATACGAAAACTGAATCTGAAGGAACCTCTCCTGTACGGCTTCAGCGACGGAGGCATCACAGGACTTCTTCTGGCCATTTACCATCCTGAACTTCCGGCCGGACTCATGATCAGCGGTGCCAATACTTTTCCCACAGGTGTAACAGATGAATGTTTCCGGGATACCTGTCAGGAATATGAGGAAACCTGCAATCCCATGGTAGGGATGATGGTTTTTGAACCGGACATCACCACAAAACAGCTGGAGTCCATCTCCATTCCCGTGCAGGTTATTGCCGGTCAATATGACCTGATCCGGCCGGAACACACAAAATACATTGCAGAAGCAATTCCAGAAAGCCGCCTTGTCATTGTTCCCGGAGAAGACCATGGCAGTTATGTAATCAACAACCCCGTTTTATATAAGATTCTCAAACCATTTCTGACTGAATTTGATTTTATTTCCTGATAAACACGCGCCGCCGGGCGCACTGCAGAACAATCACAACCGAAAAAAGATCACAGTAGTTTATCCCTAAAACCCGCTGTGATCTTTTCACTGTAAATATATATTCTAAATAAATATCTGAACAGGCACCTGTCTAATATCTGGTAACCGCCACATTTTTCAGAATAATACCGGATTCCGCCTTATCCGACTCCTGGAATCTTACCTGCATGATTCCATCTTCTGTAACTCCGTTATCCAGATACAATTCATAATCGAAAGGAAATACTGTGGATTCTGTATAAGCTTCATTCTCAAATCCTGTATAATCCACCTGAACGGGCCGGATATCATCCACAGCTACATAATAATCTTCATTCTTTTTCAAAAGCAGATCTCCATCTGCTTCCAGATTGCGGGTAGTAATCGCATTGCCAAATGCATAAACCAGCAGGTTATCAAGATAGTTTTCATCAACTCTGACATAAGAATCATGCTTTTCTCCGCTCATGCTCATCTGTTCAAATGTATCCTCATCAAACATGTTCACATAGGAATAGACATAATGCACTGCCAGATCATTATTGCACATATCTCTGTAATAACGGTTGATTTCTTCATCCTGCATGGCAGAAACCATGGCCGCCAGTACATTCTCCATGGAATCATAATTATATACTGTCATATCCACAGGAATTGCTGTTTCTTCCTCCGCAAACAACTCCGCACTGTTCTGTACAGGCTCATCCGCAGACTTTATCTTCTCATCCTGCTGCGTACTGCCATCTGAATCCACCGGACCGGTATCTGAAGCCTCACCCTCTGCCTGATACTCCAGACCAGCGGAATCAGAATCCTTCCGGCTGTTCTGACCGGAACATCCGGCAGAAAAAAGTCCCAGACAAATGCACAGGCATAAAAGCAATAACTGATGTAATCCTGCTTTTCTCATATTAAATATTAAACGCCTCGCTTTCACCCTCCCGCCCTGCCGGCGGAAGCTTTCCTTACATGGGTATTGTAACATCATAAGGAGACGTTTTTCAATACATTTTTTTTATTATACAAGAAAAAGATATACGCAGATATAGTGGCAGAAGCTTCCTGCCATAACAAAAAGATGAAAAATCTCATGAGATCCGAAATTGGGATGAATCTCATTAAAAACGGACAGCTTCAATGCATAAATCACGCCGCCCACCGTGTACATAATACCGCCTGTAAGCAGCCACAAAAACTGCTGTGCACTCAATGCTGCAATAATCTGAGGCAAAGCCAGGATACAGATCCATCCCATGGCTATATATATAATAGAAGAAAACCATTTCGGACAGGTCACCCAGCAGGCTTTCAGAATCATCCCTGCTGCTGCCACAGCCCATACCGCTGTCAGCATAATCAGACCGGTTTTATTATGCAGCTTCAGCATACAAACCGGTGTATAAGTTCCTGCAATCAGCACAAAAATCATCATGTGGTCGATCTTCTTCAGAACCATATTGCCATTGCCGGGCAGATTAAAAGAATGATAAACCGTGCTCGCCGCATACAGCATCAGCATGGACAGCATGAAAATACTCAGGCTGATCATCCCGACAGTACCCACATGAGCAGCCGATGCCTGAATCAGCAGTGGAAATGTTGCAAATAAAGCCATCACAAAACCGATAAAATGCGTCAATGCACTTCCCGGATCTTTCGCATGAAACAAATAAACCGTCTTCTGCATACTCTGCACGGAAGATGCCTGATATACAGTACTGCGCATAATAATCCCTCCATCCAAAACGCTTCATGTAGTTTTAGTTACTATGTGTTGTACATTTTAATACCGGTTTTTATAATTGTCAAGGTTTATTATGTGAAATTTCTGTAAAAAATCAGCACAGCCAGTCTATATGCAAATTCACATCTGTACTGTTTAGTACTGCGTTTCCTTCAGAAGTTCCTGAATTTGCCGCCAGGTTCCCGAAATTGCCGTTGAGATTTTTTTCGACTGATGATATAACTGAATGAGCAGTGTCATACACCGCACTGAAAAAGACAGGATGGTCAGACCGGATAACAGAAAATATTTAAGGAAATCGGATATGAAGTCATGAATGATAAATTATTTAACGGATACGGATATATTTACGAAGTATACAAAACAAAAAGCTTTTCAAAGGCGGCTGAAAATCTGTTTATCAGCCAGTCGTCTCTCAGTGCTACCATCCGAAAAATCGAAAAGCGTATCGGTGTGGAAATTTTTGACCGCAGCACCACTCCCATAGGGCTTACGGAATACGGTATCGAATATATTAAATCAGTTGAAAAAATCATGGATATTGAAAATGAATTTCAGTCCCATGTTTTCCAGCTGGAAGAACTGGTCACCGGCCAGCTGTCAGTGGGAGGCAGCAGCAATTCCCTGAGCCACACACTTCCGCCGGTTATTTCAGCATTTACAAAACTTTATCCCGGCGTATCACTCCGTCTCATTGAAGGCGGAAGTTATCAGCTGGAAAAACAGCTGTCCGACGGGATTCTGGATCTTGCGGTAGACAACCGGATTTTCCCGCCTGAACATTTTTCCCGCCTTCCGCTTTTCAAGGAACAGCTTCTGCTGGCGGTTCCCCGAAGCTGTAAAGTCAACGAACACCTGCGGGATTATCAGCTGACTGCCCGGGACATTCTTGATCAGAAGCATAAACAGGAAGATTTTCCCATCGTCCCTCTGGATCATTTCAGCGAGGAACCCTTTCTGTTTCTTCGCACCGGCAATGACACCCGCCACCGGGCAGACAAGCTGTGCAGTCATTACGGCTTTGCTCCCCGCATTGTCCTGAAACTGGACCAGCAGATGACCGCTTACAGCCTGGCCCGCTACGGCGTAGGCCTGACTTTCATCAGCGACTGGGTCATCATCCACATGAAACCCGATGACAGCCTGATCTACTATCGGCTGAAACCGGAATTCACCAGCCGGGAAGTCAGCATCTTCTATAAATCCAGCCGTTACCTGACACGCAGCATGCAGGAATTTCTAAGGATTGCAGGGGATACGGAATTCTGAGAAACAGGCGCCAAAAAAGGGGCTGCCGCACAGGCATGCCCTTTTTAAAATACTCTGTAACGTCCGAATCCAAAACTGGTATTCTTACCAATATGCATGATTTCTCCCGCAAGCAGCCACGGAAGGAGTTGTCCGGGCAGCCCGTCCAGCCACACCTCTCCTTTTATCCCTCCCAGGCGCATACTGCTCATCTGTCTGCTGGAAAAACGCTTCACCTGAATCTGATTTACCTTCTGAGAACATATCTGCGGCAAATCAGAAAGCATTTCCTCCATGAAAATATCCAGATCCATATCCGTCCCTTCAAAACAGTTGAACAGATACGCACGTCTGGTCAGTGCAGCCACGATGGCTTCCATATTAAATTCCAGCATTCTTTCCTTTCGAAAACGGATATCTGTCTCTGTCTGAAACTTCAACACCCCGTGACAGCCATTTTTCTGGAGCTGCCGCATGCGAAACTGCGCATAACCGGCAAATGTCTCCGGATAATAACGATCCTTCCGAATCTGCATCCCGCCATAACCATCACAAAGAATATCCTCTTTCCTGGAATTCAGAATCCTGACAATGGAAAACCGCCCTTTCTCTTTCCCAAGCCCCTGCTGCCCCAGTGCCCACACCGCCTGCAGAAGCAGATTCAGATAAACTCTGCTCTTCCCGAAAAGAATCACCTGAAAATCAAACATCTCACCCGCATCGAAACCTTCATAATAATTCTCACACTCAAAAAGATACCCCATACTCAGTTTTTCCGCTGAAAATGCCGGCTGTACTGACACCGGTGTATACAGAAAACGCTGCACCAGGCACTCCTCCCGACAGCTGCATTCGCAGCAGTCCTCATCCGTTCGTGAACCGGATGCCAGAATACAGTTCTGCAGAATCATCATCTGCCCCACACCGCCCCGCAGCGCAGAAGCCTTATTCCGGGGCAGACGGCAAGCCTCCTCGACACGGGCTGTAAAATGTAATTTAACGTAGGGAATATTTAAGTATTGTTCGTAATTATCGATATACATGAGTTACCTCTTTTCATAGCAGGACAAGAAAATAGTGCCCTTTGGCGGGCAGATTGCATTTTTTCATATAATTTCACCGACATCACTGCCGGTCGGAAAACGCTTGAAAGCAAGCTTGTGCTAATGATTGTTTGAGCTTGGCTTCATTTCTACGGTACCCAAGGAGGGCTTTGTGAGAGGCAGAGACAATTGTGTCAATGCTCTTCCGAGCTTCACTTCATTTCTACAAAAGTAGAAGCATGTGGAACACAATTGCAAATTTGTGTCAATGCTCTTCCGAGCTTCACTTCATTTCTACTCGATTCTGGGGGCAAATACACAAAACCGCAGAAAGACGTGTCAATGCTCTTCCGAGCTTCACTTCATTTCTACCCCTACCCTTCAGAAATCCTTGATTTACAAGGCTTTTTTAGGCCTGTTTTGCAGGTATTTTTCAGAATATTCTGATAAATAGCCGTTTTCGGGGTGTTTTTATGTCTTGGCAATAATATTCATGTTTTTCAATGCTTTTAATTATTTTTTCAACCAGAACTTGAATTTGATTTTCACTTTTCTTCTTGTTCTTTTTCCAACATTATAAATTCTCCTCTGTGCAGCGTCAAGCAGATATTTTCTTTCGGTTTCCTGTAAAATGTATTTATTTACTTCTGTTTTTATTTCCGGAATTCATTCCGGACCACTCGCCCCGCGGGGCATATAACCTTTCAGGAGAGGATTGACATCCGCTCCTGAAACTATTTTGTTTCACCACTTAGTGCCCTGAGTGCCAGAAGCGGCGGACATCTCCTGAAAGGTTATAATTTCTGCTGCCTCAACCCCGTAGCCAGACAAGAAATTACTACTGACGTGAAACTATGTTTTACACTTCTTTATCAGTAAGCCCCGTTCCTTTATCGTCATGACTGATGATTTTTACTGTTATATCCTTACCCGGCGTATAATACTCCATAGGATGTTCCATCTTGCTGTGGTGAAGAAGCCCCTTATACTTTTCATTCAGTGTAACAAATACACCGTACTGAGAACCGTCTTTTTTGCGGGCAATCTGTTTGACTTTTCCGTTAATTACCGCTCCCGGTTTGATGACAATAGCTTTTTTCTCCGGTTTGGCTGCTGTAATCTTTGTCTTGTCCTTTCCCTGAGATGCTCCGGCCTGATTTCCATTATTTCCCCGAGTCTGGTTTGCACGATTTCCCCGGAGCTGATTTCCACTGTTTCTTCTCACATTCCATTCATCTGAAAGCATAAGGTCTTCATCTCCTGGTTCAGGAAGCGTCCGCAGATAATCAGCATTTTTACGATTCTGAGAAAACCATTCGAAAATTGCTGACTTTCCGTTTCTGTTTTCTGCTATTGGATACATAACCGGTATATCAGAGTCACTAGGAATTGTTTTTGTGTCACACATTTTCAGTAAATTGTTAATGATATCCTCCATACCTTTCAGGCAGTGATTCGCCTTTTCTGCAATATGTGTTTTTTCCAGACGCACATTCAATCCATTATCGGATACTTCAAGATGGCGGATCACTTTTTCTGTTACCACCATTTTAACACTTCCATATCCCAGCGGTCTTGCATGCCCCAGTTTATGCTGTCTCGTACTGTCCTCAGTATTCTCACCCAAAGTAATAACCCAGATCAGGTTCTTCAGCTGTTCTTTTGTTACTTCGTCGAAATACACTTTAAATTCAAATGAACCGTTTACCGCTTCCATCGTGGAATTCATCCTGCCTTTTTCTGCATCTGATGCAAGAGGATGATGCCAGTACATCTTGCGGCCGCGAGGCGTGGATTTTTCCAGATCATAATATTCTGTATGTGTATTGTTTCTGTTATTGGGATTCTTTTTTCCGTTCCCGTTTTTATCCTGAACTTTAATACCGTAAAAATCAAAATTCCAGTATGTCGCATTTTCAGGTCTGCGCAGATAAAATTCAAACGCAGAGGTCCTGGGTTGTCCCAGAATCTGAAGAGTATGCGTTTCAAATTCCGGTTTACTGGTCATTACCGCATCTGAAAAACGAACATGTCCTTTCAGACCTTTATCTTCCACTGTTCCGAACAGGAGGCAGGCAGGACACAGTTTGTCTGTACTGCTGCAGGGAGCATGATCTCCCATGATTTCTCTCCATTTTCTTCTCTGGGCAATTCTGCCGATAGAGGAGTTGGAAAGATAGACCAGAGTTTCCTCCCCCCGTTTTACCGTGAAGTAATAAACCGGAACCAGATTGTTTCCGCCTTTCTTTGCCTTTTCCAACGCCTTTGCAAGATTATTTCTCGGGATGCGGTTAGCATTTTTCGCCTCATTTTTATCCTGCTTCTCGTCTTCTTTTTTTTCTTTAAAAAGAGCTGTTTTCAAAGCATCATAGGGCTCTTCATTTCGTTTTTTATCCCTTTTTCCTTCTTCATCGCAGTAATCCCATGAAAAAACAACGCTGTTTTTGTTCAGATAAGCGATATGATACCCGTCTTTTGTGACAGGTATATTATACTGAAGCCATCCCTTATTCTTTACATAGGTTCCATTTTCCGGAAGCAGATTTCCGTTACTGTCACGAAAGGGATTGTTCTTATCCCGTTTGTCATACACAACTTCTTCTCTGTCCGCATAAGCACTGTATAATACCCAGTGTCTCTCCTCACTTCCTTCTGAAATTGGTTCATATGCCAGCAGACCTCTTTTTCGCAGAGAACCGAAGGTAGGAACACGCTGACTAATTGGCTTATCGTCCAGTAAAAACGGAACGCAGCTGTCTGTAACTGTTTCATAAATGCTGCGAATCATACCCCGAAGTTCGCTTCCCGGAATCACAGGCTCCCGCACAGAAGCATCCTCTAAAGAAGGTACTCTGAAAAAAGTATATTCTTTGTGAAGCCTGCTTTTTTCTGTTTCGTCAGGATCATTCACATAATCCTTAGTTTCGCAGTTATAGTATTTCGGATGTGCACCGTCCGGAATAATCAAAGGTGTTTTCGTATCAAGCCTGACTGTAAGCCATCCGCTTACAAGCGATGACTCTCTCCGGTATACCTGTTCCCTGGAAGTACGCTGTTCTTCTGTCACGTAACCAAAAGGAACAAAATTATATGTATTTATAAATTTAGCCATTCCGCTTCTCTTCCTTTAAATTCTTTTGCAAAATCCACATAAACGATAATCTTTCACTTTTGCCATGCCATTCATATCATAATCAATATAGGCAATCACTTTTGAACAGTTATCTTCCCTGTTGATCGGAAGTGCATATTTTCCGCCGACTGTCGTATACAAAATCAGATTTCCACAGGCATCCGCCGGAAAGCCGTCCTTTTCCATTTTGGCAGTATTAATATCCAGTGTCTGGTACTGAACCATATAATAATCTCTGTTCAGATTTTCTTCTGAAGCAAGTCTCCACTGGAAATCTTCTCCAATACGGCTTCGGCAATAATAAAGTTCTTCTTTTTTCGAAAAAATGCGCAGTTCCAGAAGCTGTCCCATACTCAGCTCAGATAACTCTTTTTCCAGAGCATGCCCTGCACGAAAAGAATCTGTGCTGTATGCAAGAAACATCCTGTCTTCTGAATAATATAATTTCAGTTCATCGGATAGTTCACCTTCCTTCATAGTACCGCTTTTTTTAATCCATCCGTATGTGCTCATGATTTCACCTCCAGAAAATGGCTGTTCTGCACTTTCAGTTCTTCCGTCTTATCCTGTCCGTTGACAGTAAGCTGTGATATAGTACATCTTCCCCGTCCGACACCGGATTCACCTCCGACAGTCATAAGTCCGAGATCCAGATCAATCAGAGAAATTGCCAGAAGCTGTTTTTGAAATTCAGTAATTTCAGAATCCTTAATCACAATCTCCAGAGTACCATTTCCTCCCTGCCAGAGCTGATTCGTATAAAGTGCTGTGTTTCTGGTAGCCTGTGTAAAACGTTCCACGGCATTTCTGGTGACAGAATACGCTTCTCCGCCTGTAATTTCTGTTTCATGAAAACGAAGTTTTGAACGAACATGTTTTCCCTCTTCCTTTGCTTTACCAAAAAGAAGATTCACAGCTTCTGCCTCATCTCCACTCTCCCGCTCCACTCCGGACTGTCTCAACAGATCCAGCATATGATGCCTGAACACACCGGCCCACGAAGTCCCGGGAATAACCGGCTTCTTCACTCTGTTTCTTAAAGGACGAGAATCAGGAACAGTACCATCCTCCAGTTTTTCCATACGGGAAGTACTGACTCTGACACTGAAGCTGCCTTTCATCGCCAGAACTGCAGAAATCCTGACATCATTTCCGTTTTCGGTTCCGGCCTGAACCGGTTCTGCATCGGAAAACGCATCGGCAGAGAACGGATCAAAATCCAGCCATTCCTTCACCTGAGCAGGAAATTCAAATACCTTTCTCCGTACTTCCACTTCCATACTGCCATAGCCACGGGTTGTCCTTGCACCCAGAAGAAGTCCCTGTGCAGCAATGGTTTTCATCAGAGGCTCCAGCCCGTTATCAAGCTCTTTTGCACAAGTGTCCCCGTCACCGGTCCATTCCAGCACTGCATAATAACTTTTCTCAGTCTCCACAACCTGGAAATCATATTTATTGCCGGAAATCGTAATTCCCCATTCATCAAGTCCGATTCCATCTCGAATGGAAATCGTAAAATCTTCCGGTACAGAGTTCTCCGGTACTATGGCATCACTGACAATCACATGACTGTTCTCAAGAATTTCGCCGTCAATGTATCCAAAAAGCTGGTCCGCGTTCTCCCCGGAAACAGCCGGCATTGTCTCATACTGCTCTCTCAGAACGCCGGCGAGACTGGAACCTGGAATAAACGGAAATCCTCTGCCATCAACCATAAGGTCGCTGTCTGTTGATTGAGACTCCCCATTTCCTATACGAAGCGGAGACTTCTGCGTCATCTTTAACTGATAATATACTTTTTTCATCGAAATCTCCTACCTTTCCTTTTTATAGTGCTGTGCATGTAATATAATCTCCAGCGGCAGCTTCCATTTCTTCATCAGAATCTCTTCCGCTTTCGAATCCTGTTCTACTTCTTCCCAAAGTCCTGTTTCCGATTGAAGTATCTTTTTCAATATGCTTTTCTTTGGAACTTCTTCGTATATGGATTTCAGAAATTTTACACTGTTCTCTCTCCTGCTGGTCTCCTTTTCACTGCTTACATCACTTTCTTTCATTGTATTAATCAGATTCATCAGGTCTTCATAGGAGTGTGCTTCAGAAAGCATCAGTCTCAGTCTGGCAAGAGGCAGATCTGCCGGAACTTTATCCAGATAATCAAGCGCATAACGCTGCATGGTTTCCACACCGGCAGATACCAGAAGTTCTGTATAAATTTTACTCATACGTTTAAAATTGACTTCAGGCTCAATCCGGTCTATTTTCTCCGATTCCACACGGGTTATCTTCATAAGTTCCTTTCGGGTAGTAATGCTGCATACGCCCATTCCCTCCTGCGAAAAACCGCCGATGGAAATCTCAGCTGGAAGTGAACTTCCATTTGCCCGGAAGCAGTAAATACTGCCTGCCCTTACAGCCGGAATCTGAGGCTTCTGAAGCTGCCAGACAGCCTGATAACCACCTATTGTATGATAGCGACAGTAATCAAGACATCCATCAGGAATCTGATCTGAAAGACCCAGTTTTTCTGCAATGGCAGCCCTGATATCCGAGCTGTCGGTTGTGTATAAACCATCTTTCTGATATACCAGATCCGATTTCAGAATTACATATACAATTTCATCATTTCCCATTTCCAGTACCTTCTGCGTTTTTTTCATCACATCAGGCTTTCCGTACAATGAGCAGGCAGCATACTGAGCGCTTCTGCTCCGTCCAAAGCGCAGGGATGATGTTGTCAGGCAGGAGAGCACCATCTCTTCCATATCTGACGGACAGGTGACTGTTCCGCCGTAAACCATTCCTGCATCAATGGAATCCTGCATATAAAGCGTATTTTTTGATTCTTCGTCAAAATCTGCCGGCTTTCTGTTGATGCTGTTATGATATACGGTATGAATTTCCGGTTCTGCAACCACATAAACCAGTTCATGTTTTTCTTCATCTTCAACAACAGCTGCAAACGAACCATCCATCGTCTTCGGTTTCAGCTTTTTCCACTCATCCGTTTTCTCCGTTAAATGATTGATTTTGCGTTTTTTATCATCATTTTTCAGCTTTACAAGCATCATGGGAACCGGATTGGAAATCATACCTTTAATAACAGGTGTCAACGCAGACCAGCAAACTGTTCCGTTCAGAAAAAGATCCCGAAAAGCCTTTTCATCAGCGCTGCCGGTTTTCAGATAATTTCCTGCCATACAGCCGATCACACTTCGGGCCGGGATAGAAGTATTCAGCTCATCACATCCGGGTAAGGTCACAGGTGAATCAAGACGTATTTTATAGGAAATCACGATCTGCTCTTTACTGTGCTCAGTTGATCCTTGTTTTTTTACGTTTTTTTTCGGATTACAATTATCCTGACCTTTTGATTTATCATTTTTATCTTCATCGTTACACATGGATATCTGTACATTACCCAGCCCTCTGTTCCGACTTGTCCCGATATGGCGGGTAGCTTTGCAGCATGAATCAAACAGCTCCAGCAGTACAGAATCAGTCGTATCAAGATAAACAGGGGCATAAAAACACATTTCCTTTTTTTCTCCCGGTTCGAACGGATCATAATGACCGATTACCCTGGTAAAACGCAATGTATTATCCACTTTAATACCATTTTCAAGTCTTGTCTGACCGCGCACCGTCGTAAAAAGGCGCTCCACATTGGAAGAATGTGCCGCTGTTTTCACGATGGACGGAATTTCTTTTTTCTTCTTCTCGTCCGTTTCATAGCCAGAACCATCTTTTTTAATTCGTTTATCATCTTTAATGTCTTTTTTCAGAAATTTATTGATGGAGGCCGCACTCTCGACAACAGCATCCTGTATAAAAAAGCACCCTTCCTGCCCATAGGCATCCCCAAACAGACGATCAATATTCTCCTGAGAAGCATTCACGGCAGACGCACGTTTTTTGCTTTAAACTATCCCTTTGTGCATCTGCCGGATTTTTTATGGATTTGTGTATATAGTCTGTTTAAAATTGTACAGCAAACAAACCCTGTTTCCTGATTCCTCAGTAAATAAGATGTTTT
>JAXDZY010000033.1:0-3477 GCA_034086685.1 Lachnospiraceae bacterium | reverse complement strand
GTACGGTAACGTATGGAGCTGACTGCTACTAATCGGTCATCAGCTTGACCAGAGTCTGGTAGAAGGTCCGGTTTGGAGAGAAAGAGGTTTGAGGATCAGATAAGATCTGAAGGATCGAAAGGCAATATGCAGTTTTGAAGGTGAAATCTGTTTAACAGGTTTATCTTTACAATTTAATCAGGTAATATATGTTATCATATATTTATGGGGGAATTCCCGAGTGGCCAAAGGGGACAGACTGTAAATCTGCTAGCTATGCTTTCGGTGGTTCGAATCCACCTTCCCCCATTTTTTATGCCCAGATAGCTCAGTTGGTAGAGCAGAGGACTGAAAATCCTCGTGTCGCTGGTTCGATTCCGGCTCTGGGCATTTTTTATTTTTTGTTCACATGGACTGATGTTTAATGACATGAGTCTTTTTTTGATTCTATTTTGACTTAAGTTTCTTATCTGGCTTAATCATGGACAGCATGCAGCATTACTGTATCCGGTCTTTGCTTGCATGTCACAGGCAATTATTATATAATAATCTGTAATTTCAGAAAATACAGAAACAAACGGGTGGGAAGGAACTATGTTAAAAATACCGGAAGACAATACATACAATGATATAAGGGAAAAATCTTTAATGAGCTGGCTTGCAGAAGTTCAGGATACCGGAAGTTATATTGATGCGTGCGGTGCAAAACTGGCAGTAGAATATATTCAGCATCTGAAACGGGAAATTGAAATCCTGGAAGAAAAAAACCGGATGAAGGATCAGCACATGAAAAAAATGAAAGAAAAATTGAATAATGAAAAAAACAAATCCCATTGACTTACTAGGATAAAAATGATATGCTTATACACAGAGCGATAGTAATGTTTTGTATGTTACTATAAATATTTATAGAAACAGGGCCGAAGGGGCAATATTTTGGAAGGGGCGGAAAGGGTATGATTTCAACTAAAGGAAGATATGCCTTGCGTGTTATGCTGGATCTGGCGGGACATCCTGCCGGTGAAGCAATCAAATTAAAAGATGTTGCAGAACGTCAGCAGATTTCTGTAAAGTATCTGGAGCAGATCGTTGCAGTATTGAATAAAGCGGGGATGGTACGAAGTATCCGCGGGCCTCAGGGTGGATATATGCTGAGCAGAAAACCGGCGGATTATACTGTTGGAGCAATTTTACGTCTGACGGAAGGAGATCTGGCTCCGGTCAGCTGTGTATCCAGTTCTTATCCCGAGTGCGAGAGGCAGCATCAGTGTGCGACAGTAGTAGTCTGGGAGAAGATGTATGATGCCATTAATGGCGTTATTGACAATATTACTCTTGCAGATTTGCAGCAGTATGAAAAGGAAAGAAACTAAATATACAAAACATATTGACATAATATGAAAAAAGTAGTATATTATAACCAGAAACCTGATAAAGGTAATTGAAAACTTCCAGTTTAATATACAATAGGTCATGTAAACTGGAAGAATATTTTTGAAGAAAAACCTAGTTATCATATATGAAATAGAAGAAAAAATATGAAACTGGAAATACAAGAGGTGCGACATGGAAAATACTAAAAAGTTGATTTATCTTGATAATGCAGCAACTACTCAGGTGGATGAGGAAGTATTTGAAGCGATGAAGCCGTATTTTTGCGAGCTTTATGCAAATCCTTCCAGTGTATACAGTTTTGCGGGTCAGGCAGCCAAAGCAGTAGAGAATGCCAGAGAACAGATTGCTCATCTGATCAATGCAAAATCCAGAGAAATTTATTTCACAGGCGGCGGCAGTGAATCGGATAACTGGACTCTTAAATCTGTTGCTGAACAGTACGTAAAAAAGGGCAAACACATCATTACTTCCAGGATTGAACATCATGCGATTCTCCATACTGCAGAGTATCTGGAAAAGCATGGATATGAAGTAACTTATCTGGATGTGGATGAGAACGGAAAGATTTCTCTGGAACAGCTGGAAGCGGCGATTCGTCCCGACACAATTCTTATTTCCATTATGGCAGCCAACAATGAGATTGGAACTATTCAGCCTCTGGAAGAAATCGGCAGGATCGCAAAAGCACATGATGTTTTATTCCATACTGATGCAGTGCAGGCATTCGGACATATTCCCATTGATGTGGATCGAATGAATATTGATTTGCTGAGTGCCAGCGGTCATAAAATTCACGGACCAAAAGGTATCGGTATTCTCTATGTGAGAAAGGGTGTTAAGATCAGTTCGTTTATTCATGGCGGCGCACAGGAAAGAAAGCGCCGTGCAGGTACTCATAATGTTCCCGGTATTGTAGGTATGGGCAAGGCAGCAAGTCTGGCAGAAGAGCGCATGGAAAAGATCATGGCACAGGAAAAGGAACTGCGTGATTATACGATCGGCAGAATTGAGAATGAGATTCCTTACTGCAGACTGAATGGGGACCGGGTGGACAGACTTCCCAATAATATGAATTTCTGTTTCCGTTTCGTGGAAGGTGAATCCCTTCTGATCATGCTGGATTCAAAAGGTATCTGTGCTTCCAGTGGTTCCGCCTGTACATCAGGATCTCTGGATCCTTCTCATGTACTTCTTGCCATCGGCCTTCCTCATGAGATTGCGCATGGTTCATTGCGTCTGACGATTTCAGAAAGTACAACAAAAGAAGATATGGATGAAACGGTTGATCAGTTAAAGGTTATTATTGAACGTCTGCGCAGTATGTCACCTCTTTACGAAGATTTTGTAAAGACACAGAATGCATAATAAACCGGCAATTTAAAATACAGATTCAGAAAGAAATATACTTCAGAATACACGAAAATCAGAAAGGAAGACAGATCATGTATAGTGAAAAAGTAATGGATCATTTTTCAAATCCCCGTAATGTAGGAGAGATAGAGAATCCCAGTGGTGTAGGAACAGTAGGCAATGCAAAGTGCGGCGATATTATGAGAATGTATCTGGATGTGGATGAAAATCAGGTTATTCAGGACGTAAAATTCAAGACGTTCGGCTGTGGTGCTGCAATTGCCACCAGCAGTATGGCAACAGAGCTGGTTAAAGGAAAAACGGTTCAGGAAGCTCTTCAAGTAACCAATAAAGCCGTAATGGAAGCACTGGATGGACTTCCGCCGGTTAAAGTACACTGTTCTCTTCTGGCCGAACAGGCGATTCACGCAGCATTATGGGATTATGCTCAGAAAAATAATATTGTGATTGAAGGACTTGATGCTCCTGTTCATGATATTGAAGAAATTGTTGATGAAGAAGAATAAATGGAATCACATTTCCTTGAGATCAGGTGTTTTATCAAGTGGAAGATATTGATTTTGCTGATATGACTCTCTTAAGAAAAGCAAAGGGGGCTGTCGGGAAATAGACAGTCGTAACAGGGGGAGTTATGGTTCATCAGAATCATAACTCCCCCTGTAAATTTGCCTAAAATAAGAAAAAAGGTGGCTAACGACTACCACCTTTCTTCCGTTACATGTATAATGTAAC
>JAXDZY010000149.1:0-6377 GCA_034086685.1 Lachnospiraceae bacterium | reverse complement strand
TAATTTTCCTGGTTTTATCCAATAACTGAACGCTCATGGATACCTCCTTATACAGTAGGTGCAAATATACTGATACAAGAAAATGTTACCATTATTTTCGGAAAATTGCAAGCTTTTTTATTAATTCGCACAATTTTTTGGCAATTATTCAGTTTTCTCTTCTTTTGTCTTACTTTCAGTATATCCACAGGCAGGATCTGCACAGCATAGTTTACTGCCTTTTTCAATCATATAGCCACCGCATCTCGGACACTTTTTAGCGGAAGGTTTCTGCCATGACATAAAATCACATTCTTCCGGATTTCCCTCACATCCATAATAGCGTCTGCCTTTCTTTGTCTTTCTGATGAGAATTTCTCTTCCACATTTTGGACACGGAACATGAATCTTCTCAAAATACGGTTTAGTGTTACGGCATTCAGGGAAACCGGGACAGGCCAGAAATTTCCCATGAGGACCATATTTATACACCATATTACGTCCGCAGTTTTCACAGATCACATCAGATACTTCATCAGCAATTGTTACATGCTCCAGTTCTTCTTCTCCCTTTTTGACTGCTTCTTCCAGATCCGGATAGAAATTACTGATTACCGATTTCCAGTCCATGGTTCCTTCTTCTACCATGTCCAGCAAAGACTCCAGACTGGCGGTAAACTTTACATCCACAATACTGGCAAATGTATCTACCATGATGCGATTGACTACTTCACCGATTTCTGTAACATAAAGTGCCTTACCATCTTTTACAATATAGCGGCGTGCCAGAAGCGTTGTTATAATCGGTGCATATGTGCTGGGACGCCCGATTCCCAATTCTTCAAGAGCCCTTACCAGAGAAGCCTCTGTATAATGAGGTGCCGGCTGTGTAAAATGCTGCTTTTCTTCACGGTTTTCTTCT
This sequence comes from Lachnospiraceae bacterium, assembly GCA_034086685.1. GTDB lineage: Bacteria > Bacillota > Clostridia > Lachnospirales > Lachnospiraceae > TWA4. Next base: position 5,476 of record JAXDZY010000149.1, on the reverse strand, counting down.
GAAAGAAGCATACCCTCTTCCAGTTTTTCACTCAGCTTAACCAGCTTTTCCTTTTCCTCATCTGCCTGATATACCGCCTGAAAACCATTAAACTTCAGTCTGTTTCCTGCAGAAGTAAAAGTATGTCCTGCTGCTGTAATCTTAACAGACATGGTTTCATAAACAGCAGAACTCATCTGACTGGCCAGAAAACGATTATATATCAGCTGGTACAGACGAAATTGCTCTCTTGTCAGAGAATCTTTTAACATCTCCGGTGTAAATGACAGATTTGTAGGACGAATAGCTTCGTGAGCGTCCTGGATTTTTCCTCCTTTTTTACTTGCTTCTCTGACTTCTCCAACATATTCCACACCAAAATTATCTGTAATAAACGTCTTGGCTGCTTCTGCTGCTTCATTTGAAACACGCACTGAATCAGTTCTGAGATAAGTAATAATACCAACGCTTCCCTGTCCTTTTACCTCTACACCTTCATATAGCTGCTGAGCAACACGCATGGTTTTTGAAGTTGAAAAGTTCAGCAAACGGGAAGCATCCTGCTGCAGTGTACTTGTTGTAAACGGAAAAGGAGCTTTTTTTACACGTTCCCCCCGTTTGATTTTTTCTATTATATACTGGGAGTTTTCAAGATCAGCCAGTACCTGATCCAATTCCTGTCTGTTGTTAATATCTTCTTTCAGTTTTGCGATAAAAGGCTTTTTATCTTCAGAAGACTTTAATGCAACTTCCAGAGTCCAGTATTCCCTGGGAATAAATGCTTCGATTTCAGCTTCTCTGTCACAGATGATTCTCAAAGCTACAGACTGAACACGTCCTGCACTCAGTCCCCGCTTTACCTTGGCCCACAGAAGAGGGCTGATCATATAACCAACGAGACGATCCAGCATACGTCGGCACTGCTGAGCATTCACCAGATTCATATCAATATCTCTGGGTTCTTTCAGCGAAGCTTTTACAGCATTCTTCGTAATTTCATTAAATGTAATACGCTGAACATTTTTATCTTCCAGTTTCAATGCCTGATATAAATGCCAGCTGATAGCTTCACCTTCACGGTCCGGATCAGTCGCCAGATATATTCTGTCCGCTTTTTTAACCTTTTTCCGCAATCCTGCAAGCAGTTCACCTTTTCCTCGTATAGTAATATATTTGGGCTCAAAATCATGTTCCACATCAATGCCAAGCTGGCTTTTCGGAAGGTCTCTTACATGTCCATTTGATGCTTCTACATCATAATTTGTTCCAAGAAACTTTTTAATAGTTTTCACCTTGGCAGGTGATTCGACGATAACCAGATATTTTGCCATTAATACAGTACTCCTATCTGAATTTCAATGCATAATAATTTTTGGACGTCTCTGTAACCAGCTCTTTCTTTACAAGCTGCATCAAAATACTGACTGTCTCCTGAGTAGAAAAGCCGGTAAGATTGACAATTGTACCGAGATGCGTCGGATTAAAATCCAGACAACTATACACCTTTTCTTCTGACAAGGCAAGTGTAATTTCGCTTTTTTTGCAATTTGGTACGATTTTGCGCTGTCCAGGGAAAAGATTTTCGACAAATTCCACCGGATCTGTTATAATTCCGGCACCTTGCCTAAGTAATTCATTACAGCCTCTGCTCAGAGAATCCGTTACTCTTCCTGGTACCGCATAAACATCCCTCCCCTGTTCCAAAGCCTGATCTGCGGTAATCAGTGATCCGCTGCGATAGCGGGCTTCCACAACAATAACCATATCCGCCAAACCGCTGATAATCCGGTTTCTCATGGGAAAATTCGGAGCCACAGGCTGTGTTCCAGGCGCAAATTCCGAAATAATTCCGTCAGCCTGTTGATATATATCATAATTGGTTCTCGGATAACATACATCTGCACCACATCCCAGAACTGCATAGGTAGAACCTGAAACCCGGGTTCCATTCTGCCTTTTTTTCCCCTTGTCTCCCATCCGGGATCTGACAGCCAAAGCCCCTCTATGTGCTTCCCCGTCAATTCCAAGTGCCATTCCGCTGATAATATCCACACCTCTGCTGCACAGTTCTTCTGCCAGAATAAAAGAAAGCTCCTCACCATAATGACTGCAATTGCGTGCCCCAACAATCGCAGCCGCCGGTCTTTCCTTTTCAGGAATTCTTCCTTTCACATAAAGGCCCTGAGGCATGTCATACAGAGTCCGTAAACGCTCGGGATACAGTGTATCCTGAGGTGTGATAAATCGTATGTCCTTCTCTTTCAATTTATGATAGGATTCAACGGACCGTTCCAGATTGCTTTTAAATTTACAGATTTGTTCGACATCCGAATTCCTGAATAGCCTGCGCCCACTCTCTGTTAACATCATCACCTCTGTGATATCAGCTTCATCACTTTGCCAGACAGCTTCCGCCGACCCAAATATTCGAATTAACTCAGCAATCTTTCTGGCTCCAAATCCCGGAATATTACATAACCAGTACCTGTATTCTTTTTCTGTAATCAAATGTTCTGCCTTTCTGCAGCTGCAATTTTAAATTAACATGTGTCATTTAAAAAGTCAATGATGTTTTTTATTTTTCTTATGCTTTAATAAATATAAAATAATTTTTATTATTTCTCATGTAGTTGACATTCATTGTTACATGTGCTATTGTAGAGCGCATAACAATTACCTGAGGACTGATTTCTGCAGCCGTTGATTTTTCAATATATTAGATTACGAAAGGATACTGGTCATGTTTGGTAAAGTATATAGTGTTACATTACATGGAATTGATGGTTTTATAGTACAGGTTGAATCTGACATTTCAGATGGTCTTCCTTCTTTTGATATGGTCGGAATTCCCTGTTCCGAAGTAAAAGAAGCAAGAGAAAGAGTCCGCACTGCTTTTCGAAACAGCGGAATTTTTCTCCCACCCAGAAAAATCACTGTCAATCTTTCTCCTGCAGATATCAGAAAGCGTGGATCCGGTTTTGATCTTCCCATCGCTATATCCATTCTGGCAGCCATGGACTTTTTTCCCTTTGATTTCTGGCAGGAAATTTGTTCATGCAGTATGTTTTGCGGTGAATTAAGTCTTGATGGAACAATATGCGGCATACACGGAATATTGTCTGCAGTCCTCTGTGCCCGGGACCACGGACTTCGGCGCTGCTTTGTACCTGCAGATAATGCCGCAGAAGCAGCCTGTATTGAAGAAATAGAAGTGATCGCCGTCCACACTCTGGCAGAATTGATAGAACTCTTAAAAAAACCTTCTCTTCTGGAGGAATCCATAATTCCTTCCACCACATGGTTCTGCGATACGGATGCTTATCCGGAAGATTTCTGTGACGTGAACGGACAGTCCGCCGCCAGACGGGCAATTGAAGTGGCTGTCGCAGGTATGCACAATCTGCTGCTGTCAGGTCCTCCTGGAAGTGGAAAAAGCATGCTTGCAAGACGCATTCCTTCCATCATGCCCCCTCTAACCAGAGAAGAAAGCCTGGAAATTACAAGAATACACAGCGTCTGTGGACTGCTGAGTCCCGGCAGCGGACTTCTTAAAACAAGACCTTTCCGTTCTCCCCATCATACTGCCAGTACTTCCGCACTTGCCGGCGGAGGCCTGTATCCGACTCCAGGAGAAATTTCTCTTGCAGATCGTGGCGTTCTGTTTCTGGATGAGTTGCCGGAATATTCCAAGAAAACTCTGGAAGTTCTCCGACAACCCATGGAAGATGAAAAAGTATTTATTTCCCGCCTCCATGGAAGATACGAATTTCCGGCTCACACCATGATCGTAGCAGCCATGAATCCCTGCCGATGTGGTTATTATCCTGATCCGGTTCGCTGTACCTGCACGACCTGGGATGTTCAGAAGTATCTCAGCAGGATCAGCGGGCCATTGTTGGACAGAATTGATATTGCCATCGAAGTCCTCCCACTTAATAAAGAAGAGCTTCTTTCTGACACACATCAGAACGAAGCTTCATCCAGCATCAGGGAACGGATATTATCCGCACATCTGATTCAACAGAAACGTTTCTGCCACACGGATATTTATTTTAATTCACAGATGACTTCTGCCATGACACATGATTTCTGTCACATATCTCCGGAAGCAGAACATTTTCTGGACTCATGCCTTACCCATAATCAATTGACCAACCGGGGATATTATAAACTCCTGAAAACCGCACGTACAATAGCTGACCTGGATGAAAGTGAACTGATACTGCCCTCGCATCTCATGGAAGCATTTTGTTATCGTACAGGCATTGATACATCAGGGCATTAGATATCTATCACGCGCATGGCAGTGCGTTTCCCGATCAGTTCTCAAAAAAAGCACCATGATCAATACCATGGTGCTTTTTAATTCAATTGTTTTCAGAATACATCAATACAGTGTTCTTACTGCACAGACAAATCTGCTTCATAATACACAAATGATTATTCCTCTTCCTCGGACTGAGCAGGAGCTTCGATTGCTTTCATACTCAGGCTGATCTTATTATTCTCTTCATTGAAATCGACAACCTTAGCTTCAATAATCTGATCTTTAGTCAGTACATCTGAAGGTTTTTCAACATGAGCTCTGGAAATCTGAGAAACGTGAAGCAGTGCATCAACACCGGGCTCCAGCTCAACAAAAGCGCCGAAATCTGTCATACGTGCCACACGACCTGTAACAACAGTACCTACTGCATACTTTTCAGCTGCAGTTAACCAGGGATTCTTATCTTCAAACTTCAGACTCAATGCAATCTTGGTACCATTAATTTCTTTAATGAAAGAAGTAACTTCATCACCAACAGAGAAAAGCTTTCTGGGATTTTCAACGCGTCCCCATGACATCTCAGAAATATGAAGCAGACCATCTGCACCACCTAAATCAATGAATGCACCAAAATCTGTAACATTCTTAACTGTACCTGTAACTGTCATGCCGGGCTCAATCTTCTCAAAGAGAGCTTTCTGCATTTCTTTCTTCTTAGCTACCAGCAGACGTTTGCGATCACCAATGATTCTTCTCTGTCTGGGTTTAAAATCAGTAATAACAAATTCGATCTCCTGTCCTTCATACTTGGAAAGATCTTTCTCATAAGTATCAGATACAAGGCTTGCAGGAATAAATACTCTTGTTCCTTCAACAGTAACACTTAAGCCACCTTTGTCGATTCTGGTAACAGGAGCTGTGAGAACTTCCTGATTCTCGAAAGCTTCTTCCAGTCTCTTGTTTCCTCTGTCAGCAGCCAGTCTTTTATAGGATAAAACGACCTGACCTTCTCCATCGTTTACTTTAACAACTTTTGCTTCCATCTCGTCGTCAATCTGAACCATGGTTGTAAGGTCTGCATTAGAGTCGTTGGTATATTCACTTCTGGTAATAATACCGTCTGACTTGTAACCGATATTCAGAACGATTTCATCCTCCTTAACAGCTATAACTTTTCCGCTGACAACCTCCCCGGTGCGGATTGTTTTTACAGAACCTTCTAATAATTCT
>JAXDZY010000148.1:0-54393 GCA_034086685.1 Lachnospiraceae bacterium | reverse complement strand
GGTGTAACCTATGTTAAATATGAACCTTCAATTATTTGCTCATAAGAAAGGTGTTGGTTCTACCAAGAACGGTAGAGATTCTGAATCCAAGAGACTTGGAGCAAAGAGAGCTGACGGTCAGTTCGTAAAAGCAGGCAACATTCTTTACAGACAGAGAGGAACAAAGATTCATCCCGGTGTTAATGTTGGTATTGGCAGCGATGATACTCTGTTCGCCAAAGTAGATGGTGTTGTTAAGTTTGAAAGAAAAGGCAGAGATAAAAAGCAGTGTTCCGTATATCCCAGAGTAATCGCTGAATAATTGATCAGGGGATGAGCACGGCGTTTTAGCTGTTTTGCTTCTAAATTTGATTTGTGATTGGAGGGCCGACGCTTTTGCGTCGGCTTTTTATTGTAACAGGAAGCTCTATTTCCTGTTTTGCAGAATGTGATAACGTTCGATAAGGAGGACCACTCATGTTTGCAGATAGTGCAAGAGTATTTATAAAGTCCGGCAGCGGCGGCAACGGTCATGTGAGCTTCCGCCGGGAACTTTATGTACCCAATGGCGGCCCTGACGGCGGTGACGGCGGCCGGGGCGGCGATATTATTTTCGTTGTAGATGAGGGTATGAATACCCTGACTAATTTCAGACACGTGAGAAAATATGTGGCCAAAAATGGCCAGGAGGGCGGCAAACGCCGCTGTCATGGTGCAGACGCAGATGATCTTATTGTAAAAGTTCCTCCGGGAACAGTTATTAAAGATGATGAAACAGGTAAAGTCATCGCCGATATGTCCGGTGATAATAAGCGTGAGATTATTCTTAAAGGCGGTCGGGGCGGACAGGGCAATATGCATTATGCAACAGCTACCATGCAGGTGCCCAAGTATGCACAGCCCGGAAAGCCGGGAAGAGAACTCTGGGTTCGTCTGGAGTTGAAGGTAATTGCGGATGTGGGTCTGGTAGGATTTCCCAATGTGGGTAAATCCACGCTGCTGTCTCATGTCAGCAATGCAAGGCCTAAAATTGCCAATTATCATTTTACCACATTGAATCCGGAACTGGGCGTGGTTGACATGGGAGAAGGCAATAGTTTCGTGATTGCGGATATACCGGGGCTGATCGAAGGTGCATCTCAGGGAATTGGTCTTGGGCATGCGTTTCTGAAGCATATTGAGAGGACAAAAGTATTTATCCATGTGGTTGACGCAGCTTCTGTAGAAGGCCGGGATCCCATAGAAGATATCCGGACCATCAATCAGGAGCTGGAGGCTTATGATCCGAAACTGCTGGAACGTCCTCAGGTTATTGCCGCCAATAAGATTGATGCAATATACGCGGAAGAAGGGGACAATCCGGTGGAACGTCTGAAAGCAGAGTTTGAGCCGGATGGAATTCCCGTATTTCCTATTTCTGCAGTAAGCGGCAAGGGTCTGAAAGAACTGCTGTCTCATGTTTATGGACTTTTACAGAATCTTGATCCGGAACCTGTTATCTTTGAGAAAGAATTTGAAGTGGATTATCCCGATGATGTAACACTTCCTTTTACAGTAAATAAAGAAAAAGAAGGTCTGTATACAGTAGAAGGCCCCAGAATTGAAAAGATGCTTGGCTACACCAATCTGGATTCTGAAAAGGGCTTTGCGTTTTTTCAGAAGTTCTTGAAAGATACAGGTATTTTAAAAGAACTGGAAGCTCTCGGCATTCAGGATGGGGATACAGTAAGACTTTACGATCTGGAATTTGATTATTATAAATAAAGCGAACGGTTCAGACATGGATGAAATCTGAACCGCTGAAGCAATGTTTTTATGGGAGATTGATATGACAACAAAATACAGAGCATATTTAAAAGGACAGGCCATGACCATGGATCCGATTCTTCAGATCGGAAAATCCTGTCTGACACCGGAAATTACTGCTGCAGTGGATGAAGCCCTGGAAGCGAGAGAGCTGATTAAGATCAGCGTTTTGCAGAATTGCGTTGATGACCCGAGGGATATGGCTGAGATGCTTGCAGAGCGTACTCACTCGCAGGTGGTACAGGTTATTGGCAAAAAGATTGTTCTGTTCCGGCAGGCAAAAAAGAATAGTAAATATTTGTCTGAAAAATAAAACTGCTGTGATCGTTCGTCTGTCTGACGGATTTCGCTGCAACTGTGTATCTGAATGCGTTTATCAGGAGGTAGTTTATGAAAAAGATTGGTATTATGGGCGGAACTTTCAGTCCGATTCATATCGGTCATCTGATGATTGCGCAGCGTGCATATGAGGAATATAATCTGGATCAGGTGGTATTTCTGCCTAATGGAAATCCGCCTCATAAAGCCGATGATGTGGTGCTGGATGCTTTTCATCGTGCAGAAATGGTGAAACTGGCTATCCGTTCTCATCCGGAGTTTGCTTTTTCAGATCTGGAAATTAAAAATGAGAATTTTTCCTATACCTCTGATACTCTTGCGGAATTCTGCAGCCAGGATCCGGATGCAGTTTACTATTTTATTGTGGGAGCTGATTCTCTTGATTATATGGATCGCTGGCATGAGCCCCAGGAAATATTTTCAAGAGCAACGATTCTTGCTGCTGCCAGAGGAAATCTGGAACAGGAAAGTATGGAAATAAAAATCCATGAGCTGGAACAGAAATTTCATGCTTCCATAAGGCTGCTGCATTTGCCCAATGTGGCAATTTCCAGCAACTGGATTCGGAAAAATATTAAAGATGGATATTCGATTCATTATTATGTGACAGACGAAGTAGAAGCTTATATAAAAGAGCATAATCTGTATCGATGACTAAATCCTATGTTGATTTGATTGATCCCGAGGGCATCAGGCGTTCTGGCATAAGAGCCTGAAGGATATGATTCCGTGGAGGTACTAATATGGATGAGAGAATTCCTGCAATTCGAAAAAGACTTAAGAAAAAACTGACTCCTGAAAGATATGAGCATTCATTAAGTGTTTCTTATACGGCAGTAGCGCTGGCTATGCGTTATGGATGCAACCTGGATCAGGCTGAACTTGCCGGTCTGCTTCATGACTGTGCAAGGCAGTTTGACAATCAGACAATATATGAAAAGTGTCTTGAAAAAGGACTGGAAATAACCGGAGATGAAGAAAAAAATAAGGTTCTGCTTCATGCAAAATACGGCCGATACATGGCAGAGCACAAATACGGTATTAATGATCCGGAGATCCTGTCTGCCATTGAGTTCCATACAACCGGTCGCGCGGATATGTCTGTCCTGGAGAAAATACTTTATATTGCAGACTATATAGAACCACGGAGATACAAGGCAGATAATCTGGAGTATATGCGAAAACTTGCTTTTACAGATCTGGATGAGGCTCTCATTAAGATCATGACAGGAATACTGGAATATCTGAGTGAAACGGGAGCATCCATTGACGGACAGACTCGGGAAGCATGTAAATTCTATGAAAGATATCACGAAATAAGAAATCTGTAACTGGTCTGATCAGAGGAATCACAGAAAGGAATAAACTGTGTTCAGAATCGTATCTGACCGGTTGCGGTAATTAATAATGGAGGTGCCTATGAATACAAGCAGAGATATGGTTCAGGCCGCTTTTAAAGCGCTGGATGAAAAACTGGCAGTTGATATTAGTGTAATTGATATATCGCAGGTTTCCGTAGTTGCTGATTACTTTATTATTGCAGCCGGCAACAGTGCCAATCAGGTACAGGCTATTGCGGATAATGTCATGGAAAAAATGGGCAGAGCAGGTTATGATCTGCGTCAGGTAGAGGGATATCAGAGTGCCCGCTGGATTCTTCTGGATTATCATGATGTAGTGATTCATGTGTTTTATCAGGAAGACAGGCGATTTTATGATCTGGAAAGAATCTGGAGAGACGGTAAATTTGTTGATGTCAATGAATTTCGCCAGGAAGAACAGGAAAACTGAAAATATCAGAATGTCAGCAGTTGGATGGTCTTTAATGGCCGGTCAGCTGCCGACAGATTTGAAAATACCGGCAGAAATCTTTCGGGAAAGAATATCTGCCGGTATTTTTATGCCTGAAATATACAGGTAAACAGACAAATATCACGTATGCCCCTTCGGGATACAGGAAAACAGATAAAATTGTTCATGTAATCACTGACGCCGGATATCGGATCACATTATTCAGCTGATATTCATACGCATCAGCCCAATGACTTTTCCAAGAATTGAAACATCTGTGTCAGAGGGAACAATAATCGGATCCATGGTATCGTTTTCAGGTTGCAGGCGGATACAGTCTTCTTCCCTGTAAAAACGCTTGACAGTTGCGGAATCGTCTACCAGAGCTACAATAATCTCTCCGTTGGCAGCAGTTTCCTGCTGTTCAACAATAATCTGGTCTCCGTTAAGGATACCGCAGTTGATCATGCTGTCTCCCTTGACATTCAGAATAAAAAACTTATGATTTGATGCATTGGGGAGCATCTCGGAAGGCATGGGAATATAACTTTCAATGTTCTCTGTCGCCAGAATGGGAACGCCGGCAGCTACAGTTCCAACAACAGGAATATTGACCATCTCCTTGCGGCTGAGATTGAATTCATCATCAAGAATCTCGATTGCACGGGGTTTGGTAGGGTCTTTGCGAATGTATCCGTTCTTCTCCAGTGTCTCAAGATGTGAGTGGACGGAAGATGTGGACTTCAGATGAACAGCTTCACAGATATCACGTACAGCCGGCGGATAACCACGGTTGATAATCTCAGATTTAATAAAATCAAGAATCTCCTGTTGCTTTGTTGAAATCTTGCCTTTTGCCATATAAAAACCTCCTTATGTATGCAGGGTATATTTGAGTTGATATAACCGAATGTTGTTCTCATCGGTTACGATTATTTGAGCATATCATAACACATGTTCGAATAAAATGCAAGCAAAATAAAAAACAAATGTTCGTAAAAAGTAATTGACAAACTCATGTTTGTATACTATAATGCAGTTACAACAGAAAAAGAACAATTGTTCACAACATATGTTTGCTTTTGCACAGAGTAGGCAGCTGCAGCAGCTCGCCGGATACCCCTGTGTTTTTCTGAGAAGTTACCTGCTTTTATCTTATTAACGCACATATCAGGAGGATTATTATGGAAGGAAGATACGAAGGAAACAGGATTTGCCGGACAGCAGAAGGAAGTTTATACAACCCCGTTTATGAAGATATGCTGGAAAGAAGATCGGGAAAGAAGGAGATTGACAGTCAGATTCGGGGAAGAGAAAAGAGGATACATGGAAAGACAAAAAAACTGCATCATCTGTCATGCGGGGGACATGCATATTATCGCAGGAGACTTCTGCTGTTGTTGGCTGCAGCTGTGATTATCACATTTATTTTCGGTGCAGTAGGAGTGCATGCGGATCCACGCGGAGTATCCTGCAGTGAAGATGAATTTGTATATCAGGTAATTACTGTAGAGCGGGGAGATACTCTCTGGGATATAGCAAGGACATGGTCCGGTTCTACCAATGATGATATGGATACCTATATGGACAGGATTCGGGATATGAACCATATTCACGGAGATAATCTGAAAGAAGGTCAGCTGCTTCTGATCTATTATGGAAAGTCGATGGCAGAAGATACTCTTGAAATTGCAGGTAGATGATGTTTTCTACTGAGAGTATTACATAGGTACTGGTTTTTTAGTGAAATCCGAGAAATATAATCCGACAAACCGGTTGATTTGTAGAGATTGGATAGATTTCCTTAAGGAAATTACTGATTTGGGACTTGTTTTTTTTATAAACTGTACTAAAATAATCTGGAATAGATTTTTTTAAGGAGTTTATATGAAGCAATTAATCGTTTCCGATAGAGAGCTGATCGAGTCATTTTTAAAATTGACAGATTATGAAGGGTATAACTATAATTTTAATACAATGATGATGTGGAATCATGCATACCATATTCGTTATGAAGTGTGTGACCAGTTTCTGATTTTACTTTATCAGTATGAAAAACAGTATTTCTGGCTGATGCCTTTATGCAGGAAAGAATACTATCTGCAGGCTGTGGATCGTATGCAGTTAATCAGTGATCAGGAAAAGATTCCTTTCGTTATGTCCTATGTGGAAGAACCCTTTAAACTCTGGATGGAAGAGCAGTATGGCGACCGATTCACCTTTTCTTTCAGCCAGGATTTTTCCGAATATATTTATTCATGTGAGAAAAATATAACTCTTGCCGGAAGGAAGATGGTAAAGCGCAGAAATCATTTCAATGCTTTTCTTCGGGAGCATCCGGATTATGAATATAAGAATCTGGAGGCATTGGATCTTGATGATGTTCGTGCCTGCCTTGCCCGTTGGGAGCAGCAAAAAGAGAATGAAGAGACACAGGAGGATATCCGTTCTGAACATAAAGGGATTATGGATCTTTTGAAAAATTTTTCCAGGCTGGATTATAAGGGAGGATGTATTTATCTGGACGGTCAGATGGAAGCATTTATTATAGGATCGGGTCTCGGAAAGGACAGTGTTGAGATCCATATCGAAAAAGCTAACGCAGATATCCGGGGATTATATGTTGCTGTATTAAAAGAATTTCTGGCCCATAATTTTCCGGATGCACTCTGGATTAATCGGGAAGAAGACATGGGGTATGAGAACCTTCGTAAAGCAAAGATGCAGCTGCATCCGGTACGTATGGTAGACAATTATAATTGTCAGGAAACAATATGCCGCAATAATATTGAAAGTCGAAGCTGTCATGCAGTAGCTTCATAAGGAATTTCCGTATGAATTTCAGACATTTACAATCCTGGGAAAAAAAGAAATCACTTCCCTTATATGAAGAGGCTTTTCCCGAAGATCAAGGTGCTTATGCGGCTTATTATTATGAATGGAAAAGTCCGGATAATGAAATTCTTGTATTGACAGATACAGATGCTTATTATCCAGACAGTTTATTGGAGGACTCAGATCATGAAATTATTTGTGCCATGCTTCATCTGAATCCTTATAATATGTGGATTTCTACAGAAAGTGTGATGTTGCATTATATTGTTGCTGTAGCAACTGCCTTGCCTTTCAGAAGGCAGGGATGTATGAGAAAACTGATGCAGAAAGCATTCTCCTGGCTTTATGTGCGAAAAGAGCCATTTACATATCTCATGCCTGCCGATACTGCATATTATATTCCTTTCGGATTTCGGGTTATATATGATCAGAAACCGGTTTCCTTTCCTGCTGATATAGATGAGGCAAACTTTTGGGCGAAACTGAATTTTGATGTGGTCACTCTTAGAAATGAAACGTACATGCGTTTTCTGGAAGCGGAACCTGACCTTGGTCAGAGATACAAAACAGGTGATCTGAAAAAGGATTCAGGTCAGGTTTTTGAGTCGGGTGTGAAACATGAGCCGGAATCGTGGAAACCGCAGATTATGTGCCGGATTATTCATTTACCCCATTTTCTGGAATGCATTCGGGCACAATGTCGAAAAAAAATTTATCTCCGGATTTTTGATCCACTGATCCCGGACAATTCGGGTTTCTACTGCTGGCAGGTTGATTCGGAATCCAGTCATGTAACATATCTTGGCAAAGATATCTCAGACAGGAATCAGAATCCTGATGTGTTGTTTTATGAAGATGGTGTGGAGATCAGCAGTGTTTTCTTTAAGATTGAAGAATTGGCAGAGCAGTTGTTTGGCGTGGTACCGCTTCATCCTTCACTGGAACATTTGAATGTTTTAAGCAGGATCTGTATTAATGAAGAAGTGTAGGTTTGAAAGAGGGATTATCATATGACGATTAATAAATAACAATTTCAGTTGATAATCCCCTTTTTTGTTAATTTTCATGATTTCTTTGATTCACCGGGTTCTTCTCTGCGCAGGCGTACTTTATTACGTGCCTGTCTTCGTTTATTGTCCTCGATGGCGGCATAGTGTTTTCTGGTTGTATTTACGTCAGAATGTCCAAGAACATCTGCTACCAGATAAATATCTCCGGTTTCCTGATAAAGCTGGGTACCATATGTAGTCCGAAGCTTGTGGGGAGTAATATGTTTCAGTGCAGTTACTGATTGAGTATATTTTTTTACAAGTTTTTCCACACTTCGTACAGTGATACGTTTTTTCTGAAGAGACAGAAATAAAGCATCTTCGTGTCCTTCACATGGTATGATAGAAGTTCGTTCTTCCATGTAATTCAGCAGAGCTTCTTCAACCTCATCTCCAAAATACAGGATTACTTCTTTGCCGCCTTTCCGATGGATTTTCAAGCCGGCATTTTTAAAATCCAGATCATTCAGATTGATTCCGACGCATTCGGAGACGCGGATACCGGTTCCCAGAAGAAGTGTCAGAATAGCCAGATCACGAACCCGGGTTTTGTTGTGAAAGTTTTTCTGCTGTTTTGTAAGATGATCTCCCTGCTCAACATGATCCAGAAGAAGGGCAATTTCATCCGGATCCAGACGGATAATCGGTTTTTCATGATCCTTTGGAAGATCAACTAAGGCAGCCGGATTATAAGTGATTATTTCCCGTCGGTAATAATAATTATAGAATGCTTTTAATGAAGAAATTTTTCTCATAATACCACGATTCTGATTCAGATGTTCTGTTTCATCTTTGTGATAGTATTTAAGGTACTCCATATATTGTTCCAGATCAGCCGGCTTCAATTTCTCCAGATGTTCAGGAGTCAGATTTTCAAGACCGATTTCTGCAAATTCTGCATAATTTTCCAGCAGATAATGAAAGAAAATACGGAGATCATATGCGTATGCAATACGGGTGCGGGAAGAAGTTGTCTGCTCGATACCCCGGAAAAAATCCCGGGCAAATGGGGGAAGCTGTGCGATTAATTGCCGCAGTTTTATGGTATTTTCAATATCCACCTGCTCGTGGTATGGACGATTCTTGGATTCGGCCATACGTCATTCCTTCTTTTTGCCGGTTGATCTGGGATGAACTGTTTTTTCAGGCCATCCTTTGATATTGCCATTGCAGATTGCAGTAAACATACGATTCTTGCATCCCGGGTATTTTGTGTTCAATTCTCGGAGAAGATTTTTTATATCCTCTCGCTGCGTATGCCCATCTGCCGGACAGGGATTTTTGCAGACAGGAAGATTTGCTGTGTGCATAAATCCGATGATATCAGCTTCATTGATATACATTAACGGACGAATTACGGTAACCTCCATCCGGTCAAGATATGTTTTCGGTGAAAAAGAGTGAAATCGCCCCTCATAAATTAGAGAAAGCAGCATGGTTTCCACAATATCATCTCTGTGATGGGCATATGCTACTTTGTTGCAGCCCAGTTCAGCAGCCTTTTCGTTAAATGCCCCTTTTCGTAATGTTGCACAGAGAGAACAGGGATTTTCTTCTTTGCGGATATCAAAAACAATTGTTTTAATATCTGTTTTAACTATAGTGTAATGAACATTTAATTCATCACATAATTGCCGGATCGGCTGCAGATTGAAGCCTTCATATCCAAGGTCAATGGTAATGGCTTCAATTTCAAATTTTTTGGGATAGAATCTGCGCAGTCCCTGTAAAGCATAGAGTAAGGTCAGACTGTCTTTTCCGCCGGAAATTCCGATTGCAATGCGGTCACCGTCTTCAATCATGCTGTAATCATCGATAGCGCGGCGTGTATAGCTTAATAATTGTTGAAGTTTCATAAGTGAGATCTCCTGTATTAATCGGATCAAATTTTTGCGTGCTCACTGTCCGCAATGGAATTATTTTACTATATCCGGCTCTGGAATTCAAGTATCCTCTGTTTCTTCTATATTTTATAATTTGTTTATAATTCTGATATTCGAATTTTATAATTCATCCATATAATGTTCACGAAAGCGGATTACAATAGCCTTTATAATTCATTTGATTAAATACTGATAAACAAAAGGTGGTTTTTAATATGAGTAAGGTGATAGGGATTGATCTGGGTACAACAAACAGTTGTGCAGCTGTTCTTGAGAATGGAACACCGGTTATAATTCCCAGTGCGGAAGGCGGAAGGACGACACCGTCCGTAGTGGCTTTTACAAAAAAAGGAGAACGTCTTGTGGGTGAAGCGGCAAGAAGACAGGCAGCTGTGAATGCAGATCATACTGTTTCTTCCATAAAAAGAGAAATGGGTTCCGATTATCGTGTGAATATTGATGGAAATCGTTTTTCTCCTCAGGAGATTTCGGCCATGATTTTAAGAAAGCTGAAAAAAGATGCTGAAAATTTTCTTGGAGAACCGGTATCCGAGGCGGTTATCACAGTTCCGGCATATTTCAGTGATTCTCAGCGTCAGGCTACTAAGGATGCGGGGAGAATTGCCGGATTGAAAGTTCTCAGAATTATCAATGAACCGACCTCTGCGGCTCTTGCTTATGGACTGGATCATGGGTCAGCACAGAAGATTCTGGTATATGATCTGGGTGGTGGCACTTTTGATGTTTCTGTCATTGAAATCGGAGAGAATCTGATTGAGGTTCTGGCTACTTCCGGTGACAATCATCTTGGTGGAGATGATTTTGATGAGAGGGTGGTAGAATATCTGCTTCGTACTTTTCGTGAACAGGAGAATATTGATCTGTCCAGAGATCCTTCTGCCATGCAGCGTTTACGGGAAGCTGCGGAAAAAGCCAAGATGGAACTCTCTACCATGACGGAAACCAATGTAAATCTGCCTTTTATTGCAGTTGATCGAAAAGGAGAAGGGAAACATCTGGATATTATGCTTACAAGAGCAAAATTTGATGAAATGACTGCAGATCTTGTAAACCGCACATCGATTCCGGTACAGAATGCCATGCAGGATGCCGGTTTATCCATGAAAGATCTGAATAAAGTACTGCTGGTTGGCGGTTCTACCAGGATTCCTGCAGTCCAGCGTATGGTCAGACAGCTGACCGGTCAGGAGCCGGCAAAATCCCTGAACCCGGATGAGTGTGTTGCATTGGGTGCCAGCATTCAGGGCGGTAAACTGGCATCGGAGCCGGGAAGTATTATTCCGGGATCTGCAGCAGCAGAACTGATACTGATGGATGTTACACCTTTGTCTCTTTCTATCGAAACAGTGGGAGGAGTCTGCACTACAGTTCTGGACCGCAACAGTACGATTCCCACAAGAAAGAGTCAGATTTTTACAACAGCAGCCAATTTTCAGACCAATGTGGAAATCAAGGTGTATCAGGGGGAACGTAAATTTGCACGGGATAACAAACTGATCGGTAATTTCAAGTTAAGCGGTATAAAACGTGCCATGGCAGGTGTACCGCAAATTGAAGTGACTTTTGATATAGATGTAAATGGTATATTGAAAGTATCTGCAAAAGATCTGGGTACCGGCAAGCAGCAGGAAATCGTCATAACATCCAGTTCCAATTTATCTGAGGCCGAAATCGAACAGGCAATTCGAAATGCACAGGAATATGAGGCCAGAGATGCCAGAGGATACGATAATTTTGAAACTTATAATCAGGCAGGTCAGCTTCTTGCAAAAGTTCAAAATGCCCTGAACGACAAAGAGAAAAAGAAGACTCTGACCAGGGAACAAAAGTCTGATATCAAAAGGAAGATGCGGGAAGTGCAGAAACAGGTTTCCCGCATTAAGCCTGACAAGATCACAGATGAACAGGCACAGAATCTGAAAACTGCCAGAAACGAACTGGAACAGAGTGCTTCTGTAATTCTTACCGAATAGACAGTCTGTTTATATCATACTCATTAATTGTGCGATTATCAGACCGCCTCCTGTGCCAATAACATAGCCAAATAAAGCCATGATAATTCCCACTGGTACCAGGGAACTGCTGTATGCACCGGCCAGAATCGGTGCTGTAGCAGTTCCTCCGATATTTGCCAGGGAGGCTACTGCGCAGGTGAATAGATCCAGATGCAGTATTCTGGCCAATATAAGCATGATAATAATATGGATTATCAGAATCATGAATCCGGTCAAAAGCCAGAGATGTGCATTACCCAGTCCGCTGAGATCTGCCCGTGAGGCAATCAGGGCAATTACAATATAAAGAAGAACATTGGAAATCTCCTCTGTTCCTGCAATGGAACCAAAGGGAGTCATGGCCAGAAAAACACCCAGAACAGTAACCAGCAGGACAGACCATGTGGATTTATCGAAAAAGGGAAGCAGAGAATTGATGAATGTACCGGATTTCCCGGCGGCAATTGAGACCAGCAGACCTGATCCGAGAAGTAAGATGATTCCCTGATATGTGATACCGTCTTTATTCTGTCTGGCATCTGCTTCCAGAGAAGCGCCAATTTCATCAATCAGGTGGGTGTCCGCCTGAGCCCATCGGTTAAATTTGTCATGAAATCCTATGGCCCATAACAGGAAGATGATATAAAAGGTGGCGCAGGCAGAATCCAGTACCAATGTATAAGCCATATCGGTTTCACTGACATTCAATGCGGCCTGAATCGCCAGCATGTTGCCTGAACCACCCATCCAGCTTCCGCACAGGGCTCCCAGAGCCCCCCATGCTTTCTCTCCCAGAACCTGATGCATTACTGCATATGCAACAAGAAATCCAAGGCCAATTGATAAGGAAGCTGCAAGAAATCCAGTCAGCATTTTAGGTCCCAGATGCAGGATTTTTCGCAGATCACAGCGGAGAAGCATCAGAAAAAGCATGGCATACAGAAGAGGATTTTTCAGAATTGTGTATGTCTCTGCGGTGGCTTCCATGTCCCAGAGTTTTAAAGTACATAGAGCCATCATACTCAGATAGATCAGAACAACCGGCGGCACAAAACGAAAAAATTTCTGTGCAGCGCCGGATTTTAGTACTACAGGCAGATTTACAAGAACTGCGGCAGTAAAGATAAGAACTGCAAGATAAGCAAAACCATCCGTAATCACGATAACCTCCGATTTTTCATTTCAGATTGATAAAAATCCTCTGTTAACATTTCTATTATGTCCTGATTTCTGATTTGTAGTCCTGTTTTTCCGGTAAACGGAATTGTTTCTTTATTCTGAATTTGATATACTGGAGAAGATCCTGTATTTGTTTGGAATTTGAAATACATTTCTGCCGTTCATTTACGGAATATTTACATTATCTGAAAAAATCGGGGTCAGTTAAAATCAGGAAGGACAGAACATGAAAGAAAACATAAATATACAAATTCGACTGGCGAGGGAAGAGGATGCGCAGCAGCTTCTTTCTATTTATGCCCCTTATGTGGAAAATACACCTGTGACTTTTGAATATGAAGTTCCTTCTCTGGAGGAATTTCGTGAGAGAATTCTTCACACACTGGAAAAATATCCCTATCTGGTAGCAGTTAATCAGGGGAATATGATACTGGGATATGCATATGCAGGTACTTTTAAAGCAAGGGCAGCGTACAACTGGGCAGTGGAAACCAGCATTTATTTGCGTGAAGACTGCAGAGGTGCGGGCATTGGTGGCAGGTTATATGCGGCTTTGGAAAATATTCTGAAAAAGCAGCATATTATCAATTTGAATGCATGTATTGCTTACCCGAATCCATCGAGCATTGCTTTTCATGAGAAAATGGGATATCGTCAGGTAGCACATTTTACCCAATGCGGTTATAAACAGGGGCGCTGGTATGATATGATCTGGATGGAGAAAATGCTGGGTGATCATCCCGAGAATCCTGAACCGGTTCTTTTGCTGTCACAGGTCGGTCAATGACAGACAGTTGCATATTTACTTAATGACTATCGCAGACAACAAAGGACGCAATCAGAAAGGAACAGATGATGTTTGGTAAATGTTTGAACAATGTAAGAGTGCAGGCTCCTCTGATACATAATATTACGAATTATGTGACGATAAATGATGTGGCAAATATCCTTCTAGCCTGTGGAGCCAGTCCGATCATGGCCGACGAAGCGGCAGAGGTGGAGGAAATCACTTCAATTTGCCGGGGATTGAATATTAATATGGGAAAACTGAATCATCATACAATTCCCAGTATGCTGCTGGCCGGAAGAAAAGCCTGTGAGCTGGGTCATGCTGTACTGCTGGATCCGGTTGGAGCAGGTGCCAGCAGATTTCGATTGGAAACAGCTGAATTTCTTATGAAGGAAATTCAATTTACAGCCATTCGGGGTAATATTTCCGAAATAAAAACGCTGTTAAGAGGATTCGGGAGTTCGAAAGGTGTAGATGCGGATACAGCAGATGCTCTGACCGGGAGTAATCTGAAAGAAATGACAGATTCGTTGAAATCATTTTCCAGAGAAACAGGAAGTATCATTGCTGTTACCGGCAATATTGATCTGGTCTGTGACAGTTCGACCTGTTATGTGATTGAAAACGGCCGGCCGGAAATGGAAAAAATCACAGGAACAGGCTGTCAGTTGTCAGGGTTGATGACTGCATTTCTTGCCGCAAATCCGGATAATCAGCTGGAGGCGGCAGCAGCGGCTGTAGCGGCCATGGGGCTTGCCGGCGAGATTGGATGGTCATATATGAAGCCCGGTGATGGCAATGCCACTTATCGGAATCGGATTATTGATGCCATTTATAATATGACCGGTGAAAGTCTGGAACATGGTGCCAGATATCATATATCCGGAGAATCAATAATCGGTAAATGAAAACAGAAAAGGGACTGTGCCTTAACAAAAATTAAAAACAGTTAATGCACAACCCCTTTTTTACACTATTACAATACCACAAAATGAGCGAAAAATCAAGTCTGGTATCACTTCTTATGCCATGGTATAATCTTTTCCTGTTATTGGATGGTATCTTTTAATGTCTCAAAAGTTTTTTACAAAAGTGGGGAGATTTATATTCAGGAGGAGGAAGGTCCATGGAAAAAAACTGGATGGTATTATTGCAGAATCAAAATCAGATCAAACAGATCATCAAAACAAATCAGACAACCTGTCAGTATGGTCTTGTTTTAAATCAGCAGGACGCTGAACTGATTTTGAAAGAAAGAAATATTTCTCTCAATGAGCAGAGAAGAGTAGAGTTTGGTCCGGGAATTGCTGAAAAAATCATCTATGAATTCTGTGATTCAGATTATATTACGCAAAGCAGTTATGTGAATACCATTATTCGCCTTCAGGAAATCTTTTATTTGTACAAAAATGAAATGCAGGATGAAATTTCGGATGATGAGCTTTTGCACCTGATGAAAGAACAGTTTGAAAATATCTGTTTTGGCGATCTGGAATATCTGGAAGGAACCTGTCTTGAAAATTTTGCCGAAGCAGTACGGGCAGGATATGATGGTTACAGAGATTCGGAAGGATACGGTGAATATTCAAAGTTTGATCCGGTAAAAAGATGGGATTATGATTTGTACCTGGAGACACTGAAAGAACTCTGCTGGAGGTAGAATAATGAAGTTTGAAATGGAAGAACTGGTACCTTTAGTGGCAGAACTGGCAGAAAGTTATACCTCATTTGACAGCACATCCATTACCTGGGAGAAGGCGGAACAGCTTATGGAAGCAGTTTTGTACTGTATTCATGAACTGGAGATTACAAAATCGAATGCTGAAACTTCACCGGAGCTGGTATCAGACAGAATGTCGGCGCAGCAGGCGTATCGGACAGGTCTGCGATATGTTGAGAAAAAAGCAAAGGCAGCACTGAATCTGTATAATGAAACATTATCGGACTTTGTCTGTTACGGGAACCGCTGTCTGTATGATACTTTTGTAAAAGGTTTGCCTGAATTTTTTAAAAGGTACGATGTCAGATATGAACCACAGAATACCATTCTCACACTGGATTATCCGTTGCTTGCGGATCTTTCAGAATATACCGGTGTTGACAGAATATATGAATATATTCTCTGCATACGTCTGGAACAGAGATTTCTGAGCAGATTTCCGGAGAAATATGTACGGGATGTTTTATCAAAATATGACCGTTTCTACAGAGATATGATCGAAAATATATGTGAAATTGTGTTTACTGAAGTTATCGGACATATTCTGATTCAAAAACCAATGACGCAGCAGCATTGGAAGGAAGAGGATTGTAATCAGCTCAGGAATGTGATTCTTGATAAGACTCCTGAAGAAATTTCCCTTTTACTGGATCAGGAAGTCAGAATATTTTTAGAGAAATATTTTGGGGACTGCGGCGATTTGTATGCCTATCTGTCAGGCATTATCAGAGGAATTACCATAAGACTGAAAGTTTCTGCCAATGAAGGAACACTTTTTCGCTTTTTTCAGGGATGAGAATATCCGGAGAAACATGGAAAGGGCAGTATCTGATGCAGTTGATTTTTTTGTCAGGAATTAGTATAATTTCTGCATGCCGGTAATGGCGATGAAAATCGGAAAACCGGAATCGGAATATATTATAGTTGGAGTGATTGTTTTGAATTGTAGAAAAGAGGATTTACTGTTGTATGCGGTGACAGACCGTTCGTGGTTGAATGGGGAAACTCTGTATGAACAGGTTGAAAAAGCACTGAAAGGAGGAGTAACATTCGTTCAGCTGCGTGAGAAGACACTTGACCGTGAAAGTTTTAAAAAAGAGGCTTTTGCCATTAAAGAACTCTGCCGCCGATATCAGGTTCCGTTTATTATCAACGATGATGTGGAACTGGCTCTGGAAGTGGATGCAGACGGAGTTCATGTGGGGCAAAGTGATATGGAAGCCGGAGATGTGCGCAAAAAACTGGGGCCGGATAAAATTATTGGTGTGTCAGCCAAAACGGTTGATCAGGCGTTGACTGCCCAGGCTCATGGAGCAGACTATCTGGGCGTGGGGGCCGTTTATGCCACCGGTTCCAAATCTGACGCTACTGAATTGAGCCACGACACACTGCAGGCTATTTGTGAAGCAGTCCACATTCCTGTTATTGCCATTGGCGGAATCAGCCGTGACAATATTCTGAACCTGAAGGGAAGAGGTATCTGCGGAGTTGCGGTCATAAGTGCTATTTTCGCGCAAAAGGATATTACAGAGGCTGCACGCAAGCTGAAAAAGCTGTCACTGGAAATAACCGGTAAAAACATGAGTACCGCTCTGACTATTGCAGGCAGTGATTCCAGCGGAGGTGCTGGAATTCAGGCAGATATCAAGACCATGACAGCAAACCGTGTATACGCCATGAGTGCAGTTACTGCTCTGACTGCTCAGAATACCACAGGTGTAACAGGAATTATGGAAGTTACACCGGATTTTCTGGCAGAACAGCTGGATGATATATTTACGGATATTTTCCCGGATGCCGTAAAAATAGGTATGGTTTCTTCCGGTACTCTGATTGAAGTGATTGCAGATAAACTGGAACAGTATCATGCCCGGAACATAGTTGTGGATCCCGTTATGGTGGCCACCAGCGGTTCCAGTCTGATTGCAGGCAACGCAGTGGCAGTTATGAAAAAACGCCTGCTTCCTCTGTCAACTCTGGTAACACCCAATATACCGGAAGCAGAGGTTTTATCCGGTATGGAAATCCATACATCGGAAGATATGATTACTGCCGCGCAGGTTATCAGTACCCGATATCATTGTGCGGTTCTTTTAAAGGGTGGTCATCAACTGAATGATGCCAATGATCTGCTGTATCGTGACGGCGGATTCAAATGGTTTTATGGCAAAAGGATTAAAAATCCCAATACTCATGGAACCGGATGTACGCTGTCCAGTGCCATTGCGTCTAATCTGGCAAAAGGATATGATCTGGATACTTCTGTGGAAAAAGCAAAGAATTACATATCCGGCGCACTGGAAGCAATGCTGGATCTGGGCAGAGGAAGTGGTCCCATGAATCATGCATTTTGCATTGAGGGTGAATTTTAAAATCAAAGCAGATACTGAATCGGAATACTTTTATGAAAAATGGCAGGATACAGGTCTGCTGACCGTTTTCCTGCCATTATGTCAGGCTTTAACAGCCCATCTCATTTTAGTGGAACGTGCACGGCTGTTGCGGCTGCACTCCTGCGCGGATGGACGGATTACATCTGTTGCAATCTCACTGTATTTTCCCTCTTTATAGAATCGTTTGAAAGATTTTTTGACCAGCCGGTCTTCACCGGAATGAAAGGTCAGGATGGCTACGCGTCCGCCGCTGGAAAGTGCATCTGGAAGTTTTTCCAGAAAAGCTTCCAGCACTTCAAATTCGCTGTTCACATCAATGCGCAGTGCCTGGAAAGTCCGCTGACATGTCTTTTTTACAGCCTCTTTCCGCTCTGTGGCAGGCAGAAACGATAATGTCTCATCGATCAGCCTGTGAAGATCGGTGGTTGTGGCAATGGGGCATCCTTTACGGTTTCTGTTAATAATTGCTCTGGCAATTTCTTTTGCATAAGGTTCATCGGAATTCTCAATCAGCATTCCTTCCAGCTCGTCTACAGTAATATTTCTCAGCCGTTCGGCAGCAGATATGCCTTTCTGCGGGTTAAGCCGCAGATCAAGAGGTCCTTCGAATTTATAGGAAAATCCCCGTTCCGGATTGTCAATCTGCATGGAGGATACTCCGAGATCTGCCAGAATGAAATCAAAAGTTCCTGCCTGGGAAACTACCTGATCAATATCGGCAAAGTTCTGCTGAAGAATTGTCAGAATCTCCGGTCCGTAGCCCAGTGCCTCCAACCGCGCCCTTGTTTTTACAATCTCGATGGGATCCACATCAAGAGCATACAGATGTCCCTGCGAATGCAGGCACTTTAACATCTCCTGGGTGTGGCCTCCGTAGCCCAGAGTGGCGTCCAGGCCGGTCTGTCCCGGTTTAATGCAGAGAAAATCCAGAATCTCCTGAACACAGATGGAAATATGCATTCCTGCGGGAGTACTCCCTTTGCGAATTACTTTTTCAACAGTATCTGCATACTTTTCCGGTTGAAGTTCTTTATATTTTTCATTATAATTTCTGGGATGTGTTCCCCTGTAGTGAACACGGCGTTTATGTGTCTGTTCCCGGTTCTGATTTTCTGTATTGTTCATGTTTTGTCAGTTCCTTTTATTATGATGATATCTGTTCAGAAATGCCTCTTGAAAAGGCTGCCTTTTTCCTCAGCTGATCTCCGAACAGTTACATAATAGCATAAAAGTTACAGGTTTTTAACAGAATGTTTGTTTCTTTCGTTCTGAATTCTATATGAAATTAATAATGATCATGATGATTCCAAGAATTACCAGAACAATACCGGTTGCCCGGTTCAGAACAATTGCGGAAGCTTTATTGGCAAACAGAGCCGCAATCCGTGCCCACAGCAAAGTAAAACCAACACAGAGGACAAGCAGAAGCAGATCAGGAGCACCGCCGATGGCAAAATGGCTCAGTGCACCGGTCAGTGCGGTAAAGGTCATGATAAATACGCTGGTGCCTACAGCGGTTTTCAGTTCATATCCAAGAACGCTGGTCAGGATCAGAAGCATCATCAGTCCTCCGCCGGCTCCCACAAAGCCACAGATAAATCCTATCATGATTCCGCAAAGGACACTCTGTATGAACCGTTTTTTCGGACTGACTCCGGACATGGCTTCTTTGGTTGTCATAACCGGTTTTACAATGAATTTTATCCCCAGCAGTAATGTCATGCACATGGAAAAGCTGCCCAGAGAAGTACTGGGGATCAAACTGGAAACCCAGCTGCCGACCATGGTAAAAATCAATACGGAAATCATCATTACAATCCCGTTTCGGATATCCAGATTTTTATTTTTACCGTATGTATAAGCAGATACTGCGCTTGCCAGCACATCACTGGCCAGAGCAATGCCGACAGCCTGATAAGCGTCCACGCCCAGACAGGTAATCAGCATGGGACTGATTACGGCAGCAGCACTCATGCCGGCAAAACCGGTTCCCAGACCTGCACCCATACCAGCCAGTAAACAGATTAAAACTTTAAATAACATCGGTTTCCTCCTGAAAGAATATAGTTTAAATACGAACTAATATAACATGTTTGTATTTTTATTTCAAGAAGAAGATACCATTTGCTATTCTTAAAATGCTTTACTATAATAATGGTAAATTAAGGAGGAAGCGTTTATGACATTAATGGAAAAACTTCAGAATTCTGCTCTGTACACAGAACGGGAGCAGAAAATCTGTGAATATATACTGGAACACTGCGAGCAGGTGAGCAGGATGTCTTCCAGAGAGCTGGGGCGTCAGACATTGACCAGCTCTACGGTGATCATTCGTTTCTGCAGAAAACTGGGATACGAAAGCTACAATGATTTTAAAATCAATCTGATCAGCGATCTGAAGCTGGGAGAAGCTTCTCTGCAGACGGCAAATCTTAATCTGGAAAAGCATGAGAATTCTATTTCCGTGATCAATAAAATTGCAGAACTTGAAAAATCGGTGATTGAAGTCACAAGAAGCCGTATGTCGGTGGAAATAATTGAAAAAGTCTGCCGAAAAATTGATCAGGTAAAATATGTGGATATCATTGCAGTAGATGCCAATGTCTGCATCGGAGATTATGCTTCCCACATGTTTTTTCACGAGGGGAAGATATCCAATACTTATTCCTGTTACAATAAGCAGCTTTACCTGGCACTGAACGGTGCATCCGATCATGTGGTTTTTCTCATCAGTCGTTCCGGTGAATTCAAAAAGATTCTGGAAGCGGCAGCTGAATTTAAAAAAGCGGGAATTTTTACTGTTGCCATCACGGGAAAGACCGACAGCACTCTGGCAAGGCTCTGTGATATTTCGCTGGAAGCAATTTATCACCGGGATATGGAACATCTGGGTAATCTGGTATTTCATACCTCAGCAAAATATATTTTTGATACCATTACCTCCATGCTGCTGTCGGAGAATTTTGACAGCGTAAAAAAATTGATGGATACCTATGGATTTCTGTACCATTCTCACAATTCCGGAATCGGTTGAAAAGAAAGGAACAGTTGTAAAAAGAAAACCGGCTGAGGGATTTCATTGCAACAGAATCCGGTTCTGAAACAGATAAAAAAATGTAGCATTGCTCTTTTTGGAGTCCGCGTCATTGACTTTCCCACGGAATACGATATACTGGGAATCAGCAAAATGCAATTTATCACCAATGAATATAGAACAGGAGGTTATATCCATGTATCACAAAAAATTAAAACCGTTTCCGGCCAATTTCCTCTGGGGTGCATCTACTTCCGCTTATCAGGTGGAAGGTGCCAATCTGATCGACGGCAAAGGCCCTTCCTGCCAGGATGTGAAGAAAGTTCCTGAAGGAACTTCCGAACTGGATGTCTGTGCAGATCAGTACCACCGCTATAAAGAGGATGTAAAGCTGATGGCGGAAATGGGCTTTAAAGTATACCGTTTCTCCATCTCCTGGTCCCGTATCCTTTCGGAAGGAACCGGCGATGTGAATCCTCAGGGAATTCAGTATTACAACAACCTGATTGATGAATGTCTGAAATACGGCATCGAACCGCTGGTTACCATGTTTCATTTTGATATGCCTGCTGCTCTTGATAAAAGAGGTTCCTGGGGCAACCGTGAATCCGTAGACTGGTTTGTCAATTTCGCAAAGGTTATGTTTGAAAATTTTGGGGACCGTGTAAAATACTGGCTGACCATCAATGAACAGAACATGCTGACGCTGGTAGGCCCCGTTATCGGTACCCTTTATATCCCCGAAGGCTGCACCAACGAACTGAAAGAAATTTATCAGCAGAACCATCATATGCTGGTTGCACAGGCAAAGGCCATGGAACTGTGCCATAAAATGCTGCCGAATGCCAAAATCGGACCGGCCCCCAACATTGCTCTTGTTTATCCTGCTTCCTGCAGACCCGAGGATACCACCGCTGCCCAGAACTGCAACGCCATCCGCAATTGGCTGTACCTGGATATGGCTGTATACGGCAGGTACAATAACCTGGTGTGGTCCTATCTGGAAGAACATGATGCCTGTCCCGAATTTGCACCCGGAGATGCTGAAGCTTTGAGAAATGCACATCCGGATTTTATCGGCTTCAACTATTACAATACCATGACTGTGGAGGCAAGCACTCAGACCGGGCTGAAGGAAGCTGCCATGGGAGATCAGCAGTCTGCCAATGAAATGGCCGGCATGTACAAAGGCTTCCGAAATCCCAACCTGACTGTAACTGAATTCGGCTGGGAAATCGATCCTCAGGGCTTCCGCAATACCATGCGTGAAATTTATTCCCGTTACCATCTTCCAATGATCGTTACGGAAAATGGTCTGGGCGCTTATGATACTCTGACAGCGGACGGTAAGGTACATGATGACTACCGCATCGAATATCTTCGTCAGCACATTAAGATGATTCAGGAAGCAATTACTGACAATGTGGAGATGATGGGTTACTGCCCCTGGTCTGCAATCGACCTGGTATCTACCCATGAGGGGGTAAGAAAACGTTATGGCTTCATTTATGTGGATCGCGATGAATTTGACCTGAAGACTCTGAACCGTTACCGCAAAGATTCTTTCCATTGGTATAAAAAAGTTATTGCAACAAACGGTTCCGATCTGGATTAAGGATAAGTTATGGGTATCACAAATTTACCCGGCTCTGAACAGTTCTTTTTGTGCAAAATAGCCTTTGAAAAATGAATGCGATTTCGATATAATTAAAATACAGCGTGTAGCATGACTGCGTAAATCCGGTTGTTGTCTGCCGCTGTTTTTTTGTGTTTAAATATATACTGATTACTAAAGTGTGTGGCCAGAGAGCGTAAATCCAGCTTTCCGGCCGCATTTTTTTAAGGGAGGAAATCATTACATGAACGAGAAATCAAATTCATTCCTGGAAACAGAACCGATTGGTGTACTGATGCGCAAATATTCCATACCGTGTATCATTTCGCTGCTGGTTGCCGCTCTTTATAATATCGTCGACCAGATTTTCATTGCCAATGCCAGCTATCTGGGATCCTTCGGCAATGCGGCCAACACGGTGGTATATCCGCTGACCATTGTTGCACTGGCAATTGCTGTTATGATCGGCGATGGCTGCTGCGCATTTGTCAGTATCTGTCTTGGTGCCAATGAAAAGGAAAATGCTCACAGAAGCATCGGAAACTCCATTATACTCTGCATCGTCTGCAGTCTGATCCTGACAGCAGTCTACCTGATTTTCCAGGAGCCGATCCTTGCCATGTTCGGAGGTACGGTAAATGAGGGAACCTTTACGAACGCTAAAGAGTATTTCTTCTGGATTACAGTCGGTATTCCTTTTTACATGTTCGGTCAGGCCATGAATCCCATCATCCGTTCTGATGGAAGCCCCAAATTTGCCATGGCTTCTACAGTAGCCGGTGCAGTTATCAACATTATTCTTGATCCCATTTTTATTTTCGTATTTAAGTGGGGGATGATGGGCGCCGCTGTTGCTACCATTGCCGGTCAGATCGTTACCGCTGTACTGGCAGCATGGTATCTGTTCCATATGAAGGCAGTGAAACTGGAGAAGAGCAGCTATAAATTAAACGGAAAACTGATGTCAAGATTCCTGCCTTTGGGTGTCTGCAGTTTCCTCGCTCAGATCTCGCTGGTTGCAGCCATGGCCGCTATCAACAACATGATTCAGAAATACGGTGCGCAGGATGAAATCTTCGGTCAGGCACAGTATGCCCAGATTCCCATGGCAGTGGTCGGAATTGTCATGAAATTCTTCCAGATTGTTATCTCCATCAGTATTGGTATGGCTGCAGGCTGTATTCCCATCGTTGGATATAATATCGGAGCCGGGCGGAAAGACCGTGCACGGGGTCTGTTTACCCGTCTGCTGACAGCGGAAGCCATCGTGGGAGCAGTTGCAATGGTAATTGTAGAGGTGTTCCCCAGACAGTTGATTGCCATTTTCGGTGCAGCTAACGAAAGCGTCTACTATACCGATTTTGCTGTAAAATCGTTCCGGATTTATCTGTGCATGGTAATTCTTGCCTGCGTTAATAAAGCAACTTTCATTTATCTGCAGTCCCTGGGAAAAGCGCTGCTTTCCACCATGCTTTCCATGGTACGAGAAGTTATTTTCGGTGTGGGATTTGCTTTACTGCTGCCGGTATTTTTCGGACTGGACGGCGTACTGTACTCCATGCCGGTATCAGATGTATTGACATTCATCATATCTCTGATTGTAATACGGTATACTTATAAAACGCTGAAAACAGAATAGAATCTGAGTATTTTGATATTGATCCCGCCCTGGTCCGGCTGGGATGGGTGCTGTTCTGCGCCATGGGCGGCAGCGGTTTTCCTGCCTGTATTATAGCAGTGGTCATCATACCGTACCGCCCGTAATTCAATCAGTTCATGCTGTCTGCTCAGCGATATCGTTTATTATTACAGATTATGTTTCCGAAAGGTCAATCGGTATCTTTGAGAGAGCAGCCTTCGGCTTCCAGATAGAACTGGAAAGCGGTGTATTCCGGTACTTCCCGCTCAATGGGAATCCCGGCATTCATCAGCACCGCGCCGGAATAACGCTGATCGCTTCCGTTAATATGATACATCATATCAGGCTGCAGTCCTTTGGCTTTAACGTATTCCTGAGGACCATTGCATGTCAGGCTGGTTACAACGACACTGATAAGAGATGTCCTTTTATCTTTGCTGACATTCTGCCATGCAGTGAAATTGCCTGGAAGGAACGGATTGCTGAGACGGTAGTAATCACCTTTCATGATGACCGGATAATATTTTCGAAACAGCTCACTCTGTTTCCTGCAGCGTTTCTTTTCTTCAGCTGATAAATGAGTCGCATCCAGCTCATAGCCGAATGTACCACCCATGGCTACAACTGCTTTTGTTTCAAGAGGGACAAAACGTCCACTGTCCGAAATATGTGCTCCCATTGTACAGGGAGGGTATACAAAAGATGTCCCGTAATGCAGTTTCAGGCGGTCAATAGGGTTGTTATTGTCGCTGACCCAGTACTGTGCCTGATAATACAGCATGGCCGGATCAAAACGTCCGCCTCCACCGCTGCAGCCTTCAAAAAGAATGTCAGGATGGGTCAGAATGATTTCGTCCATCACCCGGTACACACCGAGAATATAGCGGTGATATACCTCACCCTGCCTCTCCGGAGGCAATGCATTGGACCAGATATCTGTAATCGAACGGTTGATATCCCATTTTACGTAATAAATGTCCGCAGAATCCAGAATAGCATTTACTGAGCGGATCAGATAATCCTGCACCTCACGGCGGCCCATATCCAGTGCCAGCTGATTTCTGCTTCTGACTGCAGGTCTTCCCGGTATCTGCATAGCCCAGTCGGGATGTGCACGATACAGGTTGCTGTCCTCGGAAATCATCTCCGGTTCAAACCAGATGCCGAATTTCATTCCCAATGCCTTAACCTGCTCAACCAAAGTGTTCAGGCCACACTTGATTTTATTTTCATTCACATACCAGTCACCCAGACCGCTGTTGTCATCATCACGCTTGCCAAACCAGCCATCGTCCATCACCAGCAGGTCAACGCCCATTTCTTTTGCAGACTTTGCAATTTCTAACAGCTTCTCATCATCGAAATCAAAGAAAGCTGCTTCCCAGCTGTTAATCAGCACAGGACGCTCTACCTGCGAGATAAATTTGCTGCGGCACAGATTATTCCGATAAAAATCATGAAAGCGGTGAGACATACCGGTCAGACCTTTATTTGTATAGGTCATCACCACTTCCGGAGCCTCAAAAAACTCACCGGGATTGATGATATAATCAAAATTTTTCGGATTGATACCCATGGTCAGACGCAGCTGGTCATACTGATCCAGCTCTGCTTCTGCAAGAAAATTGCCGCTGTATACCAGAGAGCAGGCATAGCATCGACCAAAATCCTCGGAGGTTTCGTGATCACACAGTACTACAAAAGGATTCTGCTGATGACTGGAGGAACCTCTTACACTGCCGATCGTATGGATATGATGACTCATGGGTTCGCGCTCCACCTGCCGTTCCTGTCCGTACCGTCCGGGAAGATGAAGCAGATCCATCTGCGATCCGTTGAGAAAATCCAGACAAACGGACATGATCTTATGGAGGTGTATCGGCTGTTCCCCCGTGTTTTTCACCTTGACTGCACGCGTAATCATATCCGCCTCTTCAAATACACTGTACAGTAAAATTACCTGCACACCTGAACAGGAATCTTCCAGAATCACTTCCAGTGTATCTACTGTATCGTGTTCGGCTGCAAAAACACCGGGAAGGGTTTCCAGATCGTATTTTCCTTTATATATCCGGAAATCTTTAACCCGCCCGTCAAAAACGTAACTCCCGTCTCCATTTGTCAGTTCAATTGCCGGTGTACGGAAATCTCCCTGCTGCAGAGCCGGAAATTCCTGTGGTCTTGCATCCAGCGAAAACTTACGTGTATGAAGCGCTTCATAAGGATTGCCGGAAAATCCCCGGTCATATTCTTTAATCAGCCAGGAAAGATCGGGATCGGGCATGGAATCACCATAATAGTAATGGAATAAATAGTTCAGACGACCGATATGCATATGATATGTAGAATTTGCTGTATGCAGAGAGATCGTTTGATACCTGTCATTGTACACAATTGCCATATGAGTTCTCCTTCTAATACAATTTGCAGTCATTCTAGCAGATGAGACCCCAAATTAAAATAGCCTTATCGTTTGAAAACATGGAATTTTGTGATGTTATGCGTACTGATGTGCAGCAACGATTCTGATATTGTAAATGTCGGGCTGTTCGTGTAAAATCATACTGAACAGAAATCATTTAAAATATAATATGTTCAATAGAGACGGAGGAGTTTTACCATGAAAACCACATTTCATGACAACCGTGTAATCAGCATGGTTCAGGCTGCTTTGATTGCAGCGATTTATATAACGCTGACACTTATTTTCGCACCGATTTCCTATGGTCCGATTCAGTTTCGGATATCCGAAGCACTGACAGTTCTGCCGTATTTTACACCTGCATCCGTACCGGGACTTACCCTGGGATGCCTCATCGCGAATATTCTGTTGGGCTCACCGCTTCCCGATGTGGTATTCGGAACTTTAGCCACACTGATTGGAGCTGTCCTTTCCAGAATGCTGCGCAAACATAAATTTCTGGTTTGTGTGCCGCCCATCCTGTGCAACGCTCTGATTATCCCATGGGTATTGAAATTCGCATACGGAGCAAAGGATCTGGTGCCGTTTATGATGCTTACTGTAGGTGCAGGCGAAGTACTGGCAGTTGGCGTACTGGGCAATATCCTTCTTCTGGCACTGGAACGCAGCCGTGTATTGTCGAAATAATTGACCTTTGTATCAAACAGATTCTCTGGATGGGGAGATTCTGGATGAGATCAGGGATTATGGGATTTTGCTGCAGATAAATAAAAAAACATAAACAGTCAGGCAGCTGGAATATAAATCCCCCCGGCTGAACCGGGGGGATTTACGTCTGTTTTTACACTTCTACATTCTGAGCATCTGAGATGTTTAAGATGAACATTCTCTGTATCATCTTATGATAATATAAGCAGTATAAATCATATATGCTGCTACACAGATCACTCCTTCCATCCGATTGGTTTTTTTATTACTTCTTGATACGATGCAGATCAGTACTGTTACAGTAATCAGAACAGCTGCATCAATTATCAGCTCGCAGGCGGCATTGATTGGTGTCAATACAGATGCGGCTCCAAGTATAAACAGGATATTAAACAGGCAGGAACCCACTGCATTGCCAAGGGCGATACCGGTTTCTCCTTTCCGGGAAGCTGTAATGGAAGTAACCAGTTCCGGCAATGAGGTGCCGATGGCAACAATCGTCAGACCTATGAGTGTGTCGCTCATTCCCCATGCTTTTGCCATAAGGCTTGCATTCTCAACAACCAGATCACCTCCCCATATGACGCCTGCAAGACCGATTGTCACAAGGAAAAAGCTTTTCCAGAGAGGCATAACCTCCCGGTCATCTTCTTTGGTTCGGTTCTTCATCGCATTGCGGATGATGATTCCAATGTAAAAAACAAATACAGCCAGCAGAATAAGGCCATCAGCACGGCCAAGCTGTCCGTCCAATATCAGAATAAAAAGCAGCACTGATACGGCAATATTCCACCAGATATCTCTGTTCAGTATATCTTTATTGGAAACAGCCGGAAAGATTACCGCACATATTCCGATGACCATCAGCAGATTGAAAATATTGGATCCTATGATATTGCCGAGGGAAATATCGCTGTTTCCCATAAGTCCTGCATTGATGCTGACAGCTGCTTCCGGTGCACTTGTTCCCATGGCTACAACGGTAAGTCCGATGATAACAGACGGGATTTTTAAAATTCCTGCGATGGACGAGGAGCCGCTTACAAATAAATCAGCACCCTTAATTAACAGGAAAAATCCAAACAGTAAGAGCAAATACATCATCATAAAATGACCTCCTGAAATGATTTTTGATGTGCAGTAATAAAAAAAGACCATTACTGCACGAAAAAATGCAGTAATAGTCTTGTTACCGGCAAATAACAGAATGAAAATCAGTACCATGTTCTGTTGCAATGCAGGTGCATTACCCGGCTTTACAGCGTGATGACGAATAATGCAACAGCCTGAAAAGCTACAAACTACTCCCTGTTACCTGAATACAAAATAGCAGGCAAAATGCGTTTTGTCAATGTGCAGTAAAAAAAATTTTTTTAGATGAACGGAAAAAGAATTACGGATACTGCTGTAAACGGGTTAAGGTCGCCAAAAACGGAAAAATGTGTTATGATTTTAATGAAAGCATAAATGATATTGAATAAGGAGGAATTTTCAGATGAGTAAATCAACAGTTTATTTTACGGATTTCCGCTGCTCTGTGGGAACCAGTCAGCTTGATAAGCTGAAAAATCTCTGCATAGCAGCAGGTATTAGGGATATTGATATGGATGGCAAATTTGTAGCTATTAAGATGCATTTCGGAGAGCTCGGCAATCTGGCTTTTCTGCGGCCAAACTATGCGAAAGCAATTGCGGATTTATGTAAGGAACAGGGTGGCCGCCCGTTTCTGACAGACTGTAATACCCTGTATCCGGGAAGCAGAAAGAATGCACTGGATCATCTGGACTGCGCCAATCTGAATGGCTTCAATCCCATCTCCACCGGATGCCAGATCATCATTGGTGACGGTTTACGGGGAACCGATGAAGTGGAAGTTCCGGTTATTAACGGTGAATACTGCAGGACAGCCAAAATCGGGCATGCGATCATGGATGCCGATGTTTTTATCAGTCTGACTCATTTCAAAGGCCATGAGGCGACAGGTTTTGGTGGTGCCATTAAGAATATTGGAATGGGCTGCGGAAGTCGTGCAGGAAAAATGGAACAGCACAAAAGCGGAAAACCTGCCATCGATGAAGAACTGTGCCGCGGCTGCCGCCGCTGTGCAAAAGAATGCGGAAGTGATGCCATTACATATCCCAACAAAAAAGCAGTCATTAATTATGATGAATGTAAAGGCTGCGGCCGCTGTATCGGTGCCTGCAGCTTTGACGCCGTTTACAATCCTAATGACAGTGCCAATGAACTTCTGGATCGCAAGATGGCAGAGTATGCACAGGCTGTTTGCTACGGACGTCCCTGTTTCCACATTTCTCTGGTTCAGGATATCAGTCCCAATTGTGACTGTCATGGTGAAAATGATGCACCGATCCTGCCCGATATCGGGATGTTTGCAAGCTTTGATCCGGTTGCTCTTGATCAGGCCTGCGCTGATGCCTGTCTGAAAGTAAAACCGATTGAAAACAGTCAGCTGGGAGATCATCTGGCAGAACCGGACTGGCATTGTCATCATGATCATTTCAAGGATTCCAATCCCAATATCGAGTGGAAAGCCACACTTGAGCAGGGAGAAAAGATCGGCCTGGGAACGAGAGAGTATGAATTGAAAATAATCTGATATGTTCCGCACGAAGAACTTTTGGATGCCGCCAGGCAAAAGCCTGGCGGCATTTTATTACACATCTTAATACCGAAAAATATTTATCAGTGAAAACATTGCATTTCGATAATTTACAGGTATCCAGAAATTTCCAAAAGGCAATATTATGCGTTGTTTTTTAGTCAGAAATACTATACTCTATAAGAGAGCAGAGTGATAAAAGTTGTGCAAACAGATGTGCGGAATTTGCCGTTTGCGCATTAGATATACGAAAAAAGGAAATTGAGAATGATACCTCAGAAGAAAATTTTAATTGTAGAGGATAATGAACTGAACCGGGCCATGCTGAGAGAGATTCTGTCCGGTGAATATCAGGTACTGGAGGCTGAAAATGGTCAGATTGCACTGGACATCCTGAAACAGAATAAGGACAATATTGCTCTTGTTCTCCTGGATCTTATGATGCCTGTAATGGATGGATACACTTTTCTGGACCGGAAAAAAGAGGATAAAAATCTGGAATCGATTCCCGTTATCATGATGACACAGGGGGACAGTGAAGCGGATGAGGTGGCCGCTCTGGTTCATGGAGCCACTGATTTTGTTCCAAAACCTTACCGCCCCAGGGTGATCCTGCACCGGGTTGCCAGTCTGATTAAGCTGCGTGAGACTGCAGCCATGGTTAACCAGTTTCAGTATGATCGTCTCACCGGACTTTACAGTAAAGAATTTTTTTATCAGAAAGTACGGGAGCTGCTGGACAGAAACCCTGAACGGGAGTATACGATTGTATGTTCCAATATTGAAAATTTCAAATTGTACAATGATATTTTTGGATGGGAAAAGGGCGATCGCATGCTTTGTACGATAGCTGACAGTATGCGGGAGAATGTTGGTGAAACCGGAATCTGCGGACGGTACAGTGCGGATCGTTTTCTGAGTCTTCAGGAAAGGAAAACGGAAAATTCACATCGCAGGTACTTTTTTGACACAGTATGTCTGGATCGGCCCGGAAAGATTGAAAATGTGTCCATAAAATGGGGAGTTTACGAGATCAGCGACCGTATGCTTTCGGTGGAACAGATGTGTGACCGGGCACTGCTGGCAGCTGACAGTATTAAAGGGCAGTACAATGTATCTCTGGCTGTATATGATGATACACTTCGTGAAAAACTCCTGCGGGAGAAAGCTATTACTGATGCCATGGAAAGTGCCCTGGATGAAGGGCAGTTTATTGTTTATTTCCAGCCCAAATACAGCCTGAATGACAATTGTCTGGCAGGAGCTGAAGCTCTGGTGCGCTGGATTCATCCGGAATGGGGTTTCATGTCTCCGGGAGAGTTTATTCCGCTGTTTGAAAAGAATGGCTTCATTACCCGGCTGGATCAATATGTCTGGGAGAAGGTATGCATTCAGCTGCGGGATTGGAAAAAAAAGGGATATGCTCCTCTTCCGGTATCCGTCAATGTATCCCGGGCTGATGTTTATCAGTCTCATCTGGTGGATACACTTTTGGAGATTACTGAAAAACACGGAGTAAATTCTTCATGTCTTCATCTGGAGATTACGGAAAGCGCCTATACAGAAAACCCCGGCCAGATTATCAGTACTGTAGAACAGCTTCGAAAGAAGGGATTTATCA
Source organism: Lachnospiraceae bacterium (assembly GCA_034086685.1). Lineage (GTDB taxonomy): Bacteria > Bacillota > Clostridia > Lachnospirales > Lachnospiraceae > TWA4. Next base: position 22,955 of record JAXDZY010000148.1, on the reverse strand, counting down.
TTGAAATGGATGATTTCGGCAGCGGTTACTCTTCTCTGAACATGTTCAGTCAGATGAAACTGGATATTCTGAAACTGGATATGAAATTTATTCAGAATGAAATATCAAAGCCAAAAGATCAGAGCATTCTGAATGATATTATCAATATGGCCCACAGGCTTTATCTGGGTGTGGTTGCAGAGGGTGTAGAAACTCAGGAACAGATGGAATACCTGAGGGAAATCGGATGCGACTATGTACAGGGATATTATTTTGCCAAACCCATGCCTGCAGCGGAATTTGAAGAATTACTGAAAATCCGTCCTTCCAGGCATACGGATCTTTTACCGGAAGAAAAACGGAACGAAACCGGTGTACGAAATCTGCTGGTAATAGATGAAGAATCAGAATACCGGAAAAAAGTTCGTCAGACATTTGAAGGACAGTACCATATTCTTGAGGCATCCGATGTCCACGATGCTTTTGGCTGTCTGAGATCGCATGGAAACGAGGAGATTTCTGCTGTGATTCTGAGCATGACGCTTCCGGAGAATGGTGCAGCTATGTTCCTGAAAGTTATGAGGCAGTACCCTGCATTCTGGAAAGTTCCTGTTCTTGCTTCCATTCCTCAGTGCGATGTGAGAGAGGATCTGCCGCTGGTGCTGGATACTGATGATTTTCTTTGCAGATGTCATCCGCAGAGCGATCTGCGCAGGCGGATTGACCGTCTGGTGGGAGTGACCTCCTGTCAGGCAAGAGAATGTACTCTTCGTGATGAAGCTAATCGGGATTATCTGACAGGGCTGCTTAACCGGCGTGGATTTCAGGCTGCCATGATCTCACTTCGTAAGGAAGAACTGCCACTGGCGGTATGTCTTTTTGATCTGGATAATCTGAAAACTGTTAACGATACCTTCGGACATAAAGCCGGGGATCAGATGATCCGGTCCTTTGCAGGGTTACTTCGCAGGCAGACACGGGCAGGAGATATTCTCTGCCGGCATGGCGGGGATGAATTCATAGTGATTTTAAAACATATAACCAGCGGAGCAGATGCAGAAAAAAAATGTGAAAATATCTGTCGTATGTACCGTGAGCAGCTTACCGCGGAAGGTCATCTGTCTTCCTGCTCCGCAGGTATCGCTTTATGTAATCTGGATAATAATTCGTTGTCTCAGTGGATCGAACGGGCAGATCAGGCGCTTTACCGTGCCAAACGGGAGAACAAAGGCAGCTGCTGTCTATGGGAAGAGCAGTAAAATTGAAGAAAAAGAACTGACAGGATATCTGAGCAGAATACAATGAGCATTTGGAAGGGAGTGGAAAATGAAAAAAAAAGTGTGGCTGTGATGCTGATGATCGGGATATTTGTAACCGGATGTCAGACAAACAGAAGTTTGGAAAATGAAACAGAGGTTTTTCAGGTTGAACAGATGAATCAGAAACTGCTTGAGGCATCAGAATCGCTTTCACGAAGCAGCAGTCTATACTTTGAAAATGGTCTGGAAATAACCGGACTGGGCATGACATATGACGGAAGACCTGCAGATTTCGATGGATGTTATTATTTCCCTGCCATGGAAACCATGACCGGGGTGCATGTATCTATTGACTGGCAGGAGGAAGAGGGATACAGCTCCACCATTGCAACAACACTCCTGACCGGCAAAAAAGATCTGCCTGATATTATTAAGGCAGTCGGTGAAGAACATATGGATGAGTGGAGAGCTTCCGACGGACATATTTATACGATTCCGTCTGTATCAACAATACAGGGATCTTTTTCCATGATGGTGAGACAGGACTGGCTGAAGGTTCTGGGACTTGATGTACCTGAAACATGGGAAGACTGGTTAAATTACTGGCGTGGTGTGAGGGACAATGATCTGAATGGAAATGGAGATCCTTCGGATGAGATTCCCATAGCTTTATCGGAAAGTGCCGATGGTGAGAGAAGCCTTACGCTTTTACTGAATGCGTTTGGAATAGCGGCATCTAACGATACTCAGTTCTGCATTCTTGCCGATGGTACCTATACAATGGTTTATGAGCATCCCAAATATCCTGATTTTCTGAATGCTGTTGCCGGACTTTATGAAGAAGGAATCCTTGTGGAAGGCTATGAGTCATTTTCCTATTCTTCAATTGAAGAGATGAAGCAAGGGAAGCAGGTGTAACAGATTTTTGTTCGAAACCGCTTTTTATGTCTGAGCTTCGTGATATTCTTACAAAATCATATAAGGTCCGGCCAAAGTCAGAGAATCCGGAGAAACCATTGATTGACTACAGCGGAAGGAAAATACTTCTGGTGGAAGATAATGAATTGAATCAGGAGATTGCAGTGGAAATTCTCCGGGAAATGGGTTTCAGCGTAGATGTTGCCATGGATGGAGTGGAAGCAGTTGATAAAATGAAATCTGCAGAACAGGGGCAGTATGATCTGATTCTCATGGATATACAGATGCCGCACATGGATGGATATGAGGCAGCAAGACAGATCAGAAGGATTGAAAATCCTGCAGTTTCAGGTATTCCCATCATAGCCATGACTGCAAATGCGTTTGAGGATGATAAAAGGGATGCTTTTGCAGCCGGAATGGACGGACATATTGCAAAGCCCATTGAGATTCCAAAACTGAGGCAGGCACTGTCCGCAATACTGGTGCACGGCTAGAAGACAGTGTTTTGTCACCGGGAATACTATATACGATTTTATGCAGCTGAAAACAGGTATTTTATTTTAAGGAGGTAAGCAATGAATAAAAGAAAACGTATAATTGCCATGCTGCTCACTTTGGCTCTTTCAGCGGGAATTCCGGTTGTGGCCAGCGGACAGAATACTTCATCTGCTGCATCTTTGCAGACCATATGTCAGAATCCGTCTCAGGATGGGATGAGGAATTATCTGAATGATGCTCTGAAGAATTTTCATTCCGCTAACCGCAGTTCTGTCGCCCTGGCTCTGTATATTCTGGCCGGAAGGCCTGTAACCGATGGCAGTCTGGTATTTGCTGATGTCAAAGGAACGCTTTGTACTGCAGCAGCTGAATGGGCTGTTGAAAATGATATTATGGAAGCCGATGATGGCATGTTCAATGGACAGGAATCCATTTCCCGTCAGGAAATGGCAGTGATTCTCCATACCTTTGCAGGCAGTTACATGAATTATACAGTGGACCAGTCTGCGGATCTCTCTGATTTCAGTGATGCAGACAGTATTTCTCCGGATGCTGAGACTGCGGTTTCATGGGCAGTTGCAAATGACCTGCTCAAAGGCATTACTTTCACTTCTCTGGTGAAACAGGATGGAAATGGTTTCGGGAAAGTTACCATTACCAGATTGAGGCCTGCCTGCAGTTTATCTTATGCAGATCTGGCAGCGATGTTTAAAACATTTACTTCCATTGAGTGGAGGGAAAATCTGAATTTAACGATTCTTTATACTAATGACGTTCATACTTATCTGGATCAGTCTTTGTCCTACGCTGATGTTTCAGGTATGAAAAAAGGATATGAAGATGCAGGAGAAAATGTTTTGCTGGTTGACGCAGGTGATCATATTCAGGGGACTGCATATGGTTCCATGGATGAAGGTGCGGCTGTCATTGAGCTTATGAATGCCGCAGGTTATGATCTGGCTGTTCCCGGCAATCATGAATTTGACTATGGCATGGACCGGACTCTGGAAATTATTGACGAAGCAGACTTTCCTTATATTTCCTGCAATTTTTATTCCATTGAGAAAGAATCGACGGTTCTGGACTCCTGTGAGATATTCGAATTTGATGGCAGCAGAATTGCTTTTGTGGGAATCGCCACACCGGAGTCAATTACAAAATCAACTCCTGCCCTTTTTATGAACGGGGATCAGACAGAGTATATTTATGATATTTTTGGCGGTGAGGACGGTCAGCTTCTTTATGATACAGTGCAGAATGCAATTGATGATGCTTACGCAGCTGGTGCTGACTATGTGATTGGCCTGGGCCATCTGGGGATTGATCCTTCTTCCGCGCCATGGACCAGCGAAGAAGTGATTGCCAATACCACCGGACTTGACGCTTTCATTGATGGTCATTCTCATAGTACTGTTCCCATGAAGGAAGTGGAAGATGCTGCCGGCAATCCTGTTGTGCTGACTCAGACCGGTTCCCGTTTTGCGGCGATCGGAAAAATGACGATCAGTGGTTCGGATATTACTGCAGAGCTGGTTACAGAATATAATGGTGAAAAAGATGCTGATGTGGCGGCAATGCAGAATCGGTGGATCGAGAATGTGGATACTCAGCTGGGGAGCAAAATTGCATCCAGTGAAATTGATTTTACTGTAAATAATCCTGAAGATTCTTCTGACCGCATTATTCGCGAGATGGAGACAAATCTGGGTGATCTGAATGCGGACGCTTATTATTATTATTTCAATGAAGTAGAAGATATTGACTGTGATATTACTTTTATGAATGGCGGCGGTATCCGGGCCGGTATTGAAGCCGGCGACTGGACCTATAAAACCTGTAAAACAGTCAATCCATTCGGAAATGTGGTTTGCCTGATGGAGGTTTCCGGACAGCAGATTCTGGATGCACTGGAGTTTGGGGCGCGTTTTGCGGGAAGCGGTGAAGAATGCGGCGGTTTTTTGCATGTTGCCGGTCTTACATATGGGATTAATACCGATATTGAAAATACTGTTCAGGTTGACGAAAAAGGAATCTGGATCGGAGCCCCTACCGGAGAATACCGTGTACATGATGTAAACATTTATGACAAAGAGTCTGGTGAGTATATACCTCTGGATGTAAACAAAACATATACTTTGGGCGGTATCAATTATACACTGCGCAATCTGGGAGATGGATTTGCAATGTTTAATGATGCAGTTCTGGTTAAAGATTACTGCGGAGAAGACTACATGATATTTGCACAATATCTGCAGGCTTTTGACGGTACTGATGCTGAGGGATATCCCGTTATCTGCACCGGAAACAGTCCTCTGTCAGTCTATGAAAACTATCTGCTGAATTATGAGAATCCTTTTGGAGCAGGTCGTATTACCTGTAAGATGATTGAAGCAGCCGATGATACTTTTTGTGCAGAAGAAAACGACGAAGCAGCCTGATTCGCGGACAGCAAACAGTTTTTTCACAGAGTGAAAATATAAATCTGGTATTAATACGGAAAAGGAGCAGTCGCACTGACTTTTGTTGGCGGGACATGCCCCTTTTTTCTGGCCCCGCTTTCTGGAAAAAATAAAAATGAAATAGGAGAGAAAAGGTTGTAACCATGCAGAAGCAAATACTGATCGTTGAAGATAATGAGCTTAACCGGTCGATTCTAAGTGAGATCCTGTCCGGTGAATATCGGGTTCTGGAGGCAGAGAATGGACAGGAAGCACTGGATATCCTGAAGCGCAGCAGGGACAGCATTGCGCTGATCCTTCTGGATGTGATGATGCCCGTGATGGACGGCTACACTTTCCTGGACCGGCTGAAAGAGGATGCCGGATTGTCTCTGATTCCGGTTATTGTAATGACTCAGAATGACAGTGAAACGGACGAAGTGGCCGCCCTGTCCCACGGGGCCACAGATTTTGTACCTAAACCATATCGCTCTCAGGTAATCCTGCACCGGGTAGCCAGTCTGATCAAACTGCGGGAGAGTGCTGCCATGGTCAATCAGTTTCAGTATGACCGGCTGACCGGCCTTTACAGTAGTGAGTTTTTTTACCAAAAAGTTCGGGAGAGGCTGGATGAGGACTCCGGTCAGGAGTATACCATAGTCTGTTCCAATATTGAAAATTTCAAACTGTACAATGACACTTTTGGACGTGAGTCGGGTGACCGCCTGTTAAAAGAGTTTGCCCGTGCAATCCGAAAAATAATCGGTGAAGATGCAATCTGCGGCCGGTATAATGCAGACCGTTTTCTGTGGCTGCAAAGAAGAGAAAAAGAAAGGAGAGATCGGGAGTTCTTTTTTCATGAACAGCAATCCCAACGACCGTACATAATGGAGAATATATCCATAAAATGGGGGATTTATGAGATTGCCGACCGTTCCATTCCCGTTGAGCGGATGTGTGACAGAGCACTGCTGGCAGCAGACAGTATCAAGGGGCAGTATAATCATAATTTCGCTGTATATGATGATGCTCTCCGGGGGAAGCTGCTGCGGGAGAAAGCCATTACCGATTCCATGGAATCGGCGCTGCTCAAAGGACAGTTTGATGTTTATTTTCAGCCCAAATACAGTCTGAATGATAACTGTATGGCAGGCGCCGAGGCTCTGGTGCGCTGGAATCATCCGAAGTGGGGGATGATATCTCCAGGAGAATTTATTCCCCTGTTTGAGAAAAACGGTTTTATTCCCCGGCTGGATCGGTATGTGTGGGAGCAGGTGTGCATGAAACTCCGGGACTGGCACAAGAAAGGATATCCTCTTTTGCCGGTATCCGTTAATGTCTCCCGTGCAGATGTGTATCAGGTTCATCTGGCAGATACTTTTCTGGGACTTATTAAAAAATATGATATTGATCCTTCGTATCTGCATCTGGAGATTACTGAGAGTGCCTACGCGGAAAGCCCGGGACAGATCATCAGTACCGTGGAAAATCTGCGCAGACTGGGCTTCGTTGTTGAAATGGATGACTTTGGCAGCGGTTACTCTTCTTTGAATATGTTCAGTCAGATGATGCTGGATATTCTGAAGCTGGATATGAAATTTATCCAGAATGAAATGGCAAAATCGGCTGATCAGAGTATTCTGAATGATATTGTCAATATGGCTCACAGGATGCACCTGAGTGTGGTGGCGGAGGGTGTTGAGACCAGGAATCAGATGAACCGCCTGCGTTCAGTGGGATGTGACTATGTTCAGGGGTATTTTTTTGCAAAGCCCATGCCTGCTGCGGAATTTGAAGAATTATTAAAGTCTCAGAGTTCCCATGCCGTATGTTCTGCGTCAGGGATTAAACCAAATGAAATAGCTGTGCGAAGTCTGCTGATTGCGGATGAAGATCCCGGATACCGGGAAAAAGTGAAGCAGATTTTCAGGGACCGGTATCAGATTCTGGAGGCAGCTGATGCGGACAGTGCTCTTGCATATGTCAGATCCGACGATATTTCTGTAGTGATATTGAGCATGACTCTTCCGGAGAACGGTTCCGCTCTGGTGCTGAAATCAATGCGTCAGGATCCTGTTTTGTGGAAAATACCTGTTCTGGCCATCATACCCAATGGTAAAATGCTGGAAGAACTGCCTCTGGTTATGGAAACCGACGATTTCCTGTGTAAATGCCATCCTCTGTTTGATCTGCACAGGCGTGTTGAACGGTTGATGGAAATTCTGGCTTTTCAAGAAAGGGAGAGTATTTTGCAGGATGAAGCTGCACGGGATTCGCTGACGGGACTGCTGAACAGGCGTGGTCTTCAAGCTGCCGTTGAATCCATTCGGAGAGAGGAAATGCCTCTGACGGTATGCATGTTTGATCTGGATAATCTGAAGGATGTCAATGATTATTTTGGTCACAATGCTGGTGACCGGATGATTCAGTCCTTTGCCAATCTGCTTTGCTGTAAAACCCGGTCAGAAGATATTTTATGCCGGTATGGAGGAGATGAATTTGTCGTGATTCTTAAGAAACTGAATAATGAAGAGACTGTGACCAGAAAAGTTGTGGATATCTGCCGGTCATTTTGTGACTGTCTGCCGGAAGAGCAGTTTCCGGTTTCCTGTTCGGCAGGAATTGTTCTGTGTGGAGCAGATGAAAAGCCATCTGCCGAGTTAATCGAACGGGCAGATCAGGCTTTGTACCGCGCCAAGAAGGAGAATAAAGGCGGATGCTGCCTGTGGAAAAAAACAGGTGAGTAAATTAAATGAAATTAATCAGTTACAGACTGTATTTCAGAGGTGTATTATGAAGGAACATACGAGTATTGTGTCCGGTCAGGAAAAAGCCATAAAGGATTTTCTGCACAATTACCTGGACATGCAAAAAGATGAACAGACAATTTATCATATTCTCGCTGATATGGGCGATTATTTTGATGCGGATCGGTCATATTTTTTTGAGCTGAATGCAGAGCATACATTTGTCGTCAGCGTTTGTGTGTGGTGCCGCGATGGTGTTTCCGCGGAAAGCAGCGATTTTCAGGATATGCCGCAGGATGTATTGAAATGCTGGTGTGAAGATCTGAAAGAGAAAGGGGAGCTTTTTATTTCTGATGAGGACTGCAGACCGGGTTCAGTGGTTCATGAGATTCTGAAATTCAGGGGAACCAGCAGCTTGATAGCGGCTCCGGTTATTGTGAATGGATCGGTCACTGGTTTCCTCGTTGCTGATAATCCCTGCAGTAATACAGAAGATCTTCTCCTTTTATCAGTAATGGCTTCCACCTGTTACAGTGAGCTTTCCTGCAGACGCAGGATGGAGAACGATAATGCCGAAAAAGAAGAGGTGGCATCCCAGGATAATCTGATTCAGGCGCTTGCTATTCCTTATGAAAATATTTATGCGGTCAATGCCGATACCTGTGAGGCTGTCTGCTATCGCATGGGACAGACCATGAGTGACCGTTACGGTCATAAATTTGCTGCCGGTAATTATGAGCATAATATTAAAACCTATATTGATAATGATGTTCTGAAAGAAGACAGGCATCTGTTTGACCGGGTATGCACTGTTTCCGGTGTGAATGAATTACTGGCGGATAAAAAGACACACTATTTCAATTACCGGGTCTTTCGCAGCAATCTGGTGCAGTACTTTCAATGCCAGCTTGTAAAGCCGAATTCTGAGAGAAATGAGTTTGTCGTTGGTTTTAAAAATGTCGATGAAGAGAAAAAGCAGGAATTTATCCAGCAGAGAAAAGTGGAAGAGGCATTTTCTGCACTGGAAAAGGTCAATGCAGCTCTTCAGGAGGAGTCTGCAGTCTCCAGTGCATTGAGTAAGGAATACAGCAGTCTGTTTAAAATCGATTTAAAGAGCGGGAAAATGTTTCTTTACCGGACCGACGGTATCGGTATGGATCCTGCCCTTCTTGAGGAGCTGCTGGAGATTGGAGATTATGAATCCGTTCTGTCCAGATATATTGATACTTATGTTGTGCCGGAAGACCAGGAACGTCTCAGGGAGTCCACCGGATTGGATAGACTGCTAAAGCGGGTTCCGGAGACGGGACTGTATAAGCTTGGATATAGAAGAATCATGAATGGTGTAATCAGTTACTATGAAATGAATACGGTAAAAACTTTTGATAAAAATGGTAATATCGTATTTATTCTGGGAATGCGTGATGTGGATGAGGAAATGAGACGTCAGCTGAAGCAGACCAGAGAGATGGAAATGCAGCGGGAGATTATTGAAGGTCTTGGTTCAGAATATTATTCTGTTCTTCTTGTTAACCCGGACACAGATAAGGTTACGATTTACCGCGAGGAGGATGAGGATGGTCTGGCAGTTGGGGAGTATTTCCGCAGACATGGTAATTGCTGGTCAAAAGGTTTGCGCAGTTATGCAGAAGAACTGGTTTCTGAATCCAGTCGTACCGAATTCATCGATAAACTTTCGCTGGATCATATTCAGGCAGATGGAAATGACTATTCACTTACATATGAAAAGCTGACGGAGCACGGGACCATGTATCTTCAGGCAAGAGTATCGTTCGTACACGAAAAAGACGGCGGACTTGTGGCTGTGGTTGGAACCCGGAATGTAGATGACCTGATCAAGAAGGAACGTCAGCAGGAAATGGCACTGCAGGCGGCATTTGATGCCGCGGAAGCTGCAAACAGAGCAAAGACGGATTTCCTTTCCAATATGTCTCATGATATTCGTACACCTATGAACGGTATTATCGGCATGACTGCTATTGCTGCGGCGCATATAGATGACAGGGAGCGGGTTCAGGACAGCCTGAAAAAAATCACTCAGGCCAGTAAACATCTGCTCAGTCTGATCAATGAAGTACTGGATATGAGTAAAATTGAATCGGGGAAGGTGGATTTGATTGAAGAAGAGTTTAATCTTTCGGATCTGATCGACAATCTGCTTACCATGACAAGCGCGCAGATCGAGGCTCATCATCATGAGTTTAATATCAATATTTCCGGGGGAACCCATGAAGCGGTGGTGGGTGACAGTCTGCGTATTCAGAAGGTTTTTACCAACCTGATGAGTAATGCTGTGAAATTCACGCCTGATGGTGGGAAGATTCAGTTTTCCATCTCCGAAAAGCCGTCCGGCCAGGCAAAAGTCGGATGTTTTGAATTTATTTTTGAAGATAACGGTATAGGTATGAGCAAAGAATTTCTGGATCGGATTTTTGAACCTTTTTCCAGAGCAGAAGATGTCAGGGTCGATAAGATCCAGGGGACAGGACTCGGTATGCCCATCAGCAGGAATATCGTCCGCATGATGGGTGGCGATATTAAGGTAGAAAGTAAGCCGGGTGCCGGATCACGATTTATCGTTACCATTTACCTGAAACTTCAGGACAGTGTGGAAGTCCACTATGACAAATTTATTGATCTGAATGTTCTGGTGGCAGATGATGATGCAATCAGCCTGGAATCATGCTGCGGAATGCTGAATGATCTTGGAATGAAAGCAGAGGGTGTCTCTACGGGAGAAGAGGCTGTTAAGCAGGTAGTGCTTCACCATCGGCAGGAGAGGGATTATTTTGCATGTATTATTGACTGGAAAATGCCGGATATGGACGGAATTGCTACTACTAAAGAAATCCGGAAAGCGGTGGGCAATGAAGTGCCGATCATTATTATTTCAGCCTATGACTGGTCGGATATCGAACAGGAGGCCCGGGCTGCCGGCGCAAATGCATTTATCAGCAAACCGCTGTTCCGATCCAGACTTGCCAGGACCTTTAATACTCTTCTTGGTGATGAGGAGCAGAAAGAGCAGGATACTTCTCTTGCGGCACTTCAGACGATTGATCTGACAGGGAATCGTGTTCTGCTGGTCGAAGACAATGAATTGAATGCGGAGATTGCCACCGAAATCCTGGAAATGACCGGACTGACTGTGGAGCACGCGGCGGATGGCATGGAAGCTGTGGACAAAATATCCAGATGTGAGGACGGATATTACGGAATGATTTTTATGGATATTCAGATTCCCAAAATGAATGGCTATGATGCGGCAAGAGCGATTCGTGCCATGGACAGGAACTACTGCAAGCAGGTTCCAATTATTGCGATGACGGCAAATGCATTTGCCGAGGATGTTCATGCAGCTAAGACTGTAGGTATGAATGAGCATATCGCCAAGCCTCTTGATTTGAATACGCTTGTAAGAACACTGAAAAAGTGGCTTCAGTAATTTGGAAATTTTCCTGAAGCTGAAAACTCCCTTTTTATCTGTCGCGCTGATCGGAAGGGGAGTTTTCAGCTTTTTTGCAACACTTATAAATACCATCATATAAAACGATATTTCGATATATAATTTAATTACATACTGCCTTTTCGTTTTCTCACGCCATTATAATGATACAAGGCAGGGTATATCCATTTTTTACTGCTTCTGGTATAATAAAACAGACTCCTGAAATTTTTTCCAATTAATTTTCTGAAATAAAGGAGGAAAGATGAAAGATTTTACTTATTATGAAAAACAGGAATATTCACTTATGCAGCAATATGAAAATATCCGAAAAGAACTTCCCGGTTTTATTCGATTATTTCTTCATCAGTTAAAAGGACGTCCTCAAACGCTTCGCGACCGGGCTTATGATTATCTATCTTTCCTGCAGTATCTGCAGATTGCAAATCCATTATTCCATGGAATTAATACCGTAGATATTTCTGTTGATAATTTTTCTGAAATTGTTCCGGACGATATTAATCAGTATATTCAATCACTGACAGAAAAGTTTTCAAACCATTCGATAAACCGGAAAATCAGTTCTCTGCGAATCCTATTCCGTTATTTATCTTTGCGCGGAGATATTCCATATAATCCGTCAGAAGGAATTTCAAGACTGGAGGTGAAGAATCAGAAAACTACTGTGTTGGAAGCCGAAGAAATCAGCCAGCTTTTAGATTGTATTCTTTCAGGCAAATTTCCTTATGCAACGGAAAGACAGAAACGATTTATAAGTAAGACCCGGGAACGGGATGCTGCAATTCTAATGTTGATTCTGAATACCGGAATTCATGTGGAAGAATGCATTGGACTGGATCTTTCAGATGTAAATCCGGAAAAACGATATATTTATGTAAAAAATAAAAATGGAATTCAAAAAATTTATATCAATCAATTGACAGCATCGACGCTGCAGAGTTATATCTGTGGTTCCCGGACAAAATTATCAGATGGAAAAGAAACTGCTCTTTTTTTATCATCCAGAAAACCGAAACGTATCAGTAAGGATGCTCTCTATAATATGATTCATAAATATGGGGAATATATGGGAATATCCATTAATCTCACCCCGTATTGTATGAGAAAAACATATGGTACTCTACTTTATGAGAAAACAGGGGATCTGCAGGGAGTACAGGAACGTCTTCGTTACGCCAGGGTCGAAACTGCATCGAAAAACTGTGTGAGAAAAGAAAGTCAGAGCGAAAAAAGTTTGGGCGATATCAATTTATATTAACATAGAAGTGACATAAGGGGCAGCTTAAAAAATATCAGGTATGATATCAGATCAACAAAAAACGGAACCTGGTTCCGTTTTTTGTTGTCAAAATTATTCTAAAGTATTATAATAATCATGACTGCATGAGATTTTTTAAATTTTCGAGGATACACGAACAGTAAGAATATTGGATACACTTAATTGTACCTGATTGAAAAAGTCGGGCATGGTAAAATTTCCTCACACGAACAGTAAAAATATTGGTACATGCAGAGAGACGTACAAATCAGCACATGAAAATGAATATAAAGAAACGGAGTATAAAATTGACAGAAAAATCTTATGATCAGCTCGTGGAATTTATCCTGCAGAATCAGGAACATTTTTATCGGCTGGCATATTTGAATATAGATGACCAGGAACTTGCAATGGATCTCGTGGAAAAATCCATCAAACGTGCCCTGGATATTTGTGATACTTTCCATAGCAGCAAAAAGATATGTTTTTACCAGATACTGGTAAATGAGTGTCGGAACATGGAATGCAGCACAAACAGATTAACGGATGTCCAGAATGATAAAATACAGCAAATCAGACAATTGGATTTTAACCATCGCATGGTTCTGGTTCTTTACTATTTTGAAGAATTTTCTCTGGAAGAGACAGCGCAGATCATGCAAATCTCCCCGGACATGGTTAAAACCTGCCTGTCTGATTTACTCAAAATTTTGTGATATCCAGAAGGAGGATCAGGTTGAGTGATCGGAAAAAAGATTGTGTCCGCTTTGATACAGAATGGCGCAACCTGTTGGAAGCCACTTTGCCAAAATTAAATAAAGCAAAGAAATCTTATCAAAATATTGAAGTTCCTGAAGAATTGGAGGAAAGAATTAAAAATATTATTCAAAAAAGTTAAAATAACAATTATTCAGACCCCGCTCATAATACTTCCTGGGCGGGGAACTTCTGCAAAAAAATTATTCTCTTTTAATCTCCCCTTACTGAAAATCATATAAGAAAATGTGTATTCATTTTCCGTTAAAACGGTGAAAAACAGAAATGAGAAGGAGAAAGTGATGACGAAACGTAGTAAAAAACAGCTGAAACGTGTTGTAGCCGCAATGTTGACAGCTTTTATGTTAACAGCTTCCTTAAGTGGATGCGGTTCAGGTGATGAAAATAAGGAAACGGATGAAAAAATTCAGATTAAGGTCCAGTATATGTGCGGCAGAATGAATCTGGATCTGGAATCGGTACTGGAAAATAAGTTTCCGGATGTTGATATTGTGACAGATGAGCTTGTTGGCGACCCGGACTATATCATTGCAAAAGAAATGGAGCATAATATTGAGCCTGACATATATCTTTATGAGGGCTTGTGTCAGATGGATGATAAAGTCATCGCAGATAAATTTTATGATCTGTCCCAGGAGGAATTTACCAACAACTTCTATCTTTCGGCAGTATCGGAATGTGTCAATGAGGATGGGGGATTGTATTATCTTCCGGGACCGGTATATGTTTATGGCATCGTGTATGATAAAACAGCATTTCAGGAGCTTGATCTTAAAGTCCCCCACAGTTACACAGAATTTGTGAATCTTCTTAATGAAGTTAAGGCAATGAACCTGAAAGGAACAGAGCCTGATGAAAACGACCCTGACGCAAAGGTAACGGTTGATATTGAGCCATTTGTACCTACGGTTAAGTGGGCGGATATGTGGACGTTTATATTTGATTCATACATCTATGACGATTACCTTAAGGGTGTTGACAACGCGTTGTGGTTAGACAAATATCAGCAGGGAAATGAAAGCATGATCGGCCATATGGAAGGTGCCGCAGAGAAACTGATCAAGCTGTTTAGTGACGGAATATTATCACCGGCAGTCTGGGAAATGAGAGTACCTGTACGTACAGCGAAGCTTTACCGATACCACACATCGCTTATGACCATCGAATGTCAGTCGGCTCAGGGGTTCAATGAACGGGAAAACAGTGAGACTCCGGATAATCTTCATGAAATCGGTATGATGCCCTTTTACACAAGTGACAGGGAAGGTTCCGATTATCTTATCTCCATGCCAAGATGTTATTTCGGCATGACCAGGAAAGCTGCGCAGGACGAGGCTAAGAAGGACGCGATTCTTGAGATCTTCAATTTTCTCAGTACTCAGGAAGGTCAGGATCTTATGATTGAGGGTGGCGGAGGTGAGATTAATCTCCTGAAAGACACCAATCTCACGGATGAGCCGTTCTATGATGAGGTAAGAGACACCTTCAGCCAGGGAAGAATCATATCCCGTTTTAATTTCGCGGGTAAATCCGGTGCGGTGGAATCCTATATGCATTCAACAACACTTGATCTTGTGGACGGAAAAATATCTGTAGAGGACTGGTTAACAGGTGCTGACCACATAAGGGACGAAGCACTGGAAAACAAGCCGGTGGAAGAGGAGTCATACGGCACGGTCAAAGAAATGCTTACCATGGAAGAAACAGCCGTTGTTGTCGGGGAAGCATATATTCATGCAACAGGCGCAGATATCGGAATTGTACCATGCAGAGCCAGCTTTGGTATGAAAAACAGGCTGTTTGAAGGACCAATCACCGATAAAGCGATAGATACCATATCTACCACGAGAATGAGTGCGGGTATCGTTGCGGAGGATCCAAACCAGATCAATATCGTTACCGTGAAAATCACGGGACAGCAGCTCCTGGATCTTCTTGAAAAAAACAGGGATACATTTGTCGGCCTTGCAGGTCTTGATGTCGAGTATGATCCTTCGAAGCCGGAAGATGAAAGATATCTTTCAATCATGTACAAGGGTAAGGAAATAGCGCCTGATGATGAATTTACGGCAGCTTCTGTACGAGGCGCTGTTAAAAGCCTTCCTGTGGTAAAGACATACAATGAACTAGTATTCAGCGATATGTTCATCAACTACCTTAACAGCAGGGGCAAAGAAATCTCCGGAGCACCAGAAAGTCTGAAAATCATGAAATAGAAGAGTATTTCGGAGGAAAATCTGATAATGAGGAAGAACCGGTTTAAAATAGTACCTGTTGTCACGGTGGTTTTCATAACTGCTTTGCTGCTGACGTATTCTCTTATGTCAGGCACCATGAATTCCATAAACGATGTCAGCGAACAGGAAGCCCTTGCACTTCTGACAGAAAACGCGGTGCAGATGGACAACATTATAGAAAATCAGCTGACCAACAACTGGAAACAGATAGATACCATATGCGTGGCGCTGGAGAATATGGAAGACCATTCGGCAGAAATGGTTGCTTCCTTTTTGCATGATGCGTCGACCGACGCATATGATATGATGCTGCTTTCTAACGACGGTAGTTATCTGGACAGATCCGGCGGGCGGGGATTAAAGCAGATTTCCAAGGATATTCTGCCCCTGGTGCAGGGCGAAGAAAAAATTCTTCTTCTGCGGCAGGATAAGGATACGGATATTCTGATGTTTGGAACAAGGATAAAGCCTTTGTATGTGGAAGCAGAGAAGATGGAATATCTGTTCGTGTACTACAAACTGGATTCCTATCTGGGTCTTCTGAAGATGGAATCCTTTGGGGGAAACGGGCAAATCAGAATCATCGACAGCAGAGGCACAACCCTGCTCCATTCTGATAACCTTCCGAATTCTGAAAACAGGTATCTGTTCTTCGGCACATTCAAGGATGCGCAGTTTCTTCACCACGAAATTGTAAAGGACAGTGATTCCTTCAGAGAATACGTGCTTTCGGGAAAAAGTGATGCAATTCATGTTGTTCTGGATTCAGGAGAAAATGAAATCATCAGTTTTTCAAAGATTCCCGATACGAATTGGCACATCGTAATTTCCATAGATCAGTCCATGGTCATGGGAACAAAACTTTTAAGTGTGGAAAAGATAGGCAGGATGTCGCTGTTGGCAGTTATGCTTATTGTATTGTTTTCTTTGATCATAATCTCCTTTGTTGTATATCAGTCTCAAAAGAAGACAAATGCGCAGAACAGAGAACTTGAAAAACTCAATGAGCAGCTTCGTGAAAACAATGCATCACTGGAAGAAGCAAGGCATTTGGCTGAACAGTCATTCCATGCTGCTGAGGAGGCGAATAAGGCAAAAAGTACATTCCTTTCCAGTATGTCACATGATATCCGTACCCCTATGAACGCAATCGTCGGATTTACGACACTTGCAATTACGAATGTGGCAAATACAGATAAGGTAAAGGATTATCTTGGGAAAATTCTTTCTTCCAGTAATCACCTGCTTTCACTTATCAATGATGTGCTGGATATGAGCCGGATTGAAAGCGGCAAAATCCATCTGGAGGAGAGGGAGGCAAATCTTTCAGATATCCTGCACGATATCAGGACAATTGTAAGCGGACAGATTCATGCGAAACAGCTGGAACTCTATATGGATGTCATGGATGTGACAGACGAGGATGTGTTCTGTGATAAGACTCGCTTAAATCAAGTACTGATGAATCTGATATCCAATGCCATAAAATTTACCCCTGCCGGAGGAACTGTATCCGTTCGGGTGTCTCAGATCCCTCACACAATAGAGGGCAAAGGTCTGTACGAAATCCGTGTAAAGGATACTGGTATTGGTATGAGCCAGGAGTTTGCCCGGAAGATTTTTGAACCGTTTGAACGTGAATGTACCTCCACCGTCAGCAAAATACAGGGTACGGGCCTTGGCATGGCTATCTCTAAAAATATCATAGACATGATGGGCGGTACCATCGAGGTTCATACGGAACAGGGCAAAGGCACAGAATTTATTATTCTCCTGGAAATGCGCCTGCAGCGTGAAGGTCGCCAGGTAGAAGAAATCAGGGAATTGGCTGGGTTGAGAGCTTTGGTGGTGGATGATGACTTTAATACCTGCGACAGCGTATCCAAAATGCTGGTACAGGTGGGTATGCGTTCGGAGTGGACGCTTTCCGGTAAAGAAGCAGTTCTCAGGGCAAAGCAGTCCATTGGTATCAATGATGCGTTCAATGCCTATATCATTGACTGGCGTCTTCCGGATATGAACGGTATCGAAGTTGCAAGACAGATTCGAAGTCTTAATGATGATACACCTATCATCATTCTTACCGCCTACGACTGGGATGATATTGAGGAGGAGGCAAAAGCTGCGGGTGTAACGGGCTTCTGTTCCAAGCCAATGTTTGTGTCAGATCTGCGTGACACTCTGCTGAACGCCTTAGGACAACTGCAGGAAGATCGAAAGAATCATCTCATACCGGATACTTCTGTTGATTTTGGAGGCAAACATCTACTTCTGGTGGAGGACAATGAACTGAATCGTGAAATCGCATTGGAAATTCTCGGAGAGTATGGTTTTTGTATAGATACAGCGCAAAACGGTGCAGAAGCCCTGGAAAAGGTATCAGGTTCCAGACCTGGAGAGTATGATCTGATTCTTATGGATATCCAGATGCCTGTCATGGATGGATATGAAGCTACCAGCCGTATTCGAAAGCTGGATGAACCGTCACAGTCATCGATTCCGATTATCGCCATGACGGCAAATGCCTTTGATGAGGATCGTAAAGCAGCATCAGAATGCGGAATGAATGGTTTTATCTCGAAACCTATAGATCTAAAAGAAGTTATTCATGCGCTGAATAGTGTGTTTGGTGAATCCGAGAGACCTGCTTCAGGATCAGATTGATGTCTTGACATAAAAAACAGCTGCAGCAGCTTTAAAAAAGAGGCGGAGGTCAATCATTGATTGCTCTCTGCCTCACTTTTCAATTTGAACTTGATCATGGCCATATTCTTTTCAAGCTCCCGCATCTGCGCTTCAAGCGCGACTTTTCTGTTTTCAAATAATTTTTTCCGGTTCTCATAGGTTGCCGGGCCTTCTGCACACCAGAACATAAACTGTCTGATGTCCTTGATCTCAAGCCCGGATTTTTTCAGACACTCGATCACATGCAGTGCCTCGATCTCTATATCTGAAAACTGACGGATACCGGAAGTACGTTTCATGCCCGGAAATAACCCTTCCTTGTCGTAATATCGCAGTGTTGAAATGGGAAGGTTAAACATCGCAGAAATCTGTCCTATCGTATACATAAAAATCCTCCAAAAATAAAATATAAATACTTGACCTGAAGTTGGGTTTAGGTTGTATGCTGATCATAGCTTAACCGCAAATAAAAATATTTACAAGAATTCTTCGGAAAATAAAAAACAGGAGGAAATTTGAAATGATTTATAACGATTTTCAGGGAAAGAAGCTCTCAGCGCTTGGAATGGGAAATATGAGACTACCTGTTGTGAACGGTGATGACAGCCGTATCGATGTGGAGACTGCCAAAAAGATGATTGCTTACTGTATGGAGCATGGAATCAACTATTATGATACCGCTTATGGTTATCATGGCGGGCAGTCGGAGCTGGTTGTCGGCGAACTGTTGAAAGCATATGAGAGGGATACCTTCTATCTCGCTTCCAAGTTCCCGGGGTATGATCTTTCCAACATGACAAAGGTAAAGGAAATCTTTGAAGAACAGCTTAAGAAATGTCAGGTAGAATACTTCGACTTTTATCTCTTCCACAATGTCTGTGAGATGAATATCAATTATTATCTGGATCCGAAGTATGGCATTTACGACTATCTCATGAAACAAAAGAAAAACGGACACATCAAACATCTTGGTTTTTCTGCCCATGGTGATATCAACTGTATGACGAGATTCCTCGAAACATATGGTAAAGATATGGAATTCTGCCAGATTGAACTGAATTATTTTGATTATAAGTTCCAGGATGCAAAAGGCAAGGTAGAGTTACTTAATAAGTGGAATATCCCCGTCTGGGTCATGGAACCGGTAAGAG
Organism: Lachnospiraceae bacterium; assembly: GCA_034086685.1. Lineage (GTDB taxonomy): Bacteria > Bacillota > Clostridia > Lachnospirales > Lachnospiraceae > TWA4. The sequence continues at coordinate 3,518 of JAXDZY010000148.1, read as the reverse complement.
GTGGACAGCTTGCTTCTCTGTCTGAAGATGCAGAAGCTAAACTGAAAGCAGTAAGACCGGATGAAGACGTGCCTGCATGGGCTTTCCGTTTCCTGCAGTCCATCCCAAGTGTAACCATGACCCTGTCCGGTATGTCCAATATGCAGCAACTTCAGGATAACATTAAGACCTACGAAGAAAACAAACCGCTGAATGCAGAGGAAATGGAGCTGATCCTTGGAATCGCAGATGAGATGATTGCAAAGACCACTGTCCCCTGCACAGGCTGTCATTACTGCGTTACTAAGTGTCCGAAGCAGCTGGACATTCCTTTTCTTCTTAAGCTTTACAACGAAGCAATGATGGCAGGCTCCGGTATGTTTATCGCGCCTATGGCTCTGGCCTCTGTGGATGCAGACAAGCAGCCGGAATCCTGCATTAATTGTCACAGCTGCGAAAAGGTCTGTCCGCAGACAATCCATATCCCTGAGGAACTGGCAAAATTCGCAAAGAAGATGGGACGTTAAGCAGAAGTGAGTACATAGCATTTTCCCTGTTGACTAACGAACGATAGGTAACTATAATAATGTCATATAGGCGAGATATTTCGGTTAGAGTAAAGGAGTATATCTATGGATCGAGGAAACACAAAGCAGGAAATTCTGGAAGCATCACTTGATCTGTTCTCTGTACAGGGATTTGAAGCCACCTCAATTTCCCAGATTGCGAACGCCGTAGGCATTCGGAAGGCATCTCTTTACAGTCATTTTGAGAACAAGCAGGCAATCCTGGACGCGCTTGTGAAAGATGTTTTGGATCAGTACGCAGAACATTCTATCTTTGCAAAGGCGGATTGGGAACAATACGATGATACAGAGGATAAACCGGCGCTGACACCAGATGCAGCAGCCCAAATGATTCTGGACCAGATCCGCTACATCCTCCACGATCCTCATATAAGCAGGGCACGAAAAATGCTGGTGATGGAGCAGTTCCAGAACCCGAAGCTGGCAAAGCTGCAGACCAAGCAGAATTATACCGATGTGCTGCAGTACTTTACAGGGCTCGTGAAATACCTGATCCGGAACGATGTTCTGGCTGGGGATGATCCTGAAATCATGGCGGCGCAGCTATGCCTGCCCATTTCCACATGGATCAACCTCTGCGACAGAGAACCGGACCGGGAGCCGGAAGTCATGGAACTGGTAAGCCGGCATATTCAACAGTTTTTCAGGGTTTATCAGAAGTGAGACCTTGCCGTACCATGAGAAAAATGATTGCATACTGCGGGCTGGATTGCGAAAAATGTCAGACTGTTGGAATGATTGTCTCAAACAATCCCGAAGCTCTGAAAAATCTGAGAGGATAGTCTGCATCGTCTGGCAACTTCCAGTTTGCAGAGCAGGATAGCTTTCCATTTACAGAACACTGCGGCTGTGTCCGCTCGGGCATGGCCGCTTCATTTTGAAGCTATATCCTACCGAACGATAGGTAATGGACATGGTGGGTGATCCATAGACCTTTGCCTGAAAAACGCCGGATAACCGGATGGCAACAGCATCGGCATTCTGAATGTGCAGAAGCGGCATTGGAAATATATGAAATATCTTTTCTTGTTAATATCATTCGAAGGGCAGCGAAAGAAAAAATAGTACCAGTCAATATTACAACTACAATGAACCTAAAAGATTCTTCATTAGAAGAATTTACCGGTGTGAAAGCAGAACGTGGAGAGAAAAACCAGATTGTATTTATTAAGTATGATATGAATATTCCATTTATTAGTTTTGACGAAGGTATGTGGGATTATTTTGAACCGGAACTTAATCGCAGATTAGCAGATCTGGATGTAGATGATTCTGTAAGTGCCAGAGTAAGAGCTGCATTAACGGAATTATTACCTGCGGGGATGTGCGGTGTGGAGGATGTGGCTTTCGAACTGGGAATGTCAAAAAGAACTTTGCAAAGAAAACTTTCAGAAGAACATACCACGTTTCAAAAGCAGTTGAACAATACAAGGGAAGTGCTTGCACTGCATTACCTGCAGAATACAGATATGTCAGCAAATGATATCGCATTTTTGTTGGGATATCGGGAAATACAGATAAAAAATCGGAATTCGAGAAGAGGATATGCGTATGATGAATAAAAGGATTACGATTCGTCCGGAAGAGCACAAAGATTATAAGAGTATTGTTTCTCTGATTTTGCGTTCGTTTCAAGAAGGAACAGACTATTCTGATGGAACCGATATTATTGCATTAGTGGAGGAAATCAGAGATTCGAAATATTATATTCCAGAATTGTCCTTTGTGGCGGAATTGGATAACAAGGTGGTCGGACACTTTTTGTTTTCCAAATTTCCGCTGTCACCCGCAAGAGATGGAGAACATGGCGACGGAGCCGCTTCCGAAATTGTCATGTTAGCGCCTGTATCAGTTCATGCGGATTATTTTCGCCAGGGAATTGGAACCGCTATGCTGATGCTGGGAATTGAGAAAGTGAGAGAATTGGGCTATAAAGGGATAACCGTTGAAGGAAATTATCATTTTTATAATCAAGTTGGATTTCGAACATCATCAGAATATAACATTTTCCCAACAAGTGGCTATCCAATGAAAGAGCCCCGGTGCATGATGTGTCAGGAGACATATGAAGGATCATTGGATGGCATACAGGGCTATATCGTTTACGATATGTACTTCAATGCATAAAATTGATATGGGGATTGACAGGAATTAAATCAGTTATTTTTGCTGCTTATGAAGATATTATTCTTTTCATATGTGGAATATATGAAGTATATCTTCTGACAAAAGAAATGCGGCTATCGAAATCGCATCTATAAAACGGACACATACGCATACAAAAAGTGGCTATATGCAGTCGGCGCATTCATGTAGAATATAGAGTGTAAGAATTCAATATTGTATTTGGCATACTGTTTTTTAAGTGCAATGTTTCGTGAGCCAATCACAAATTAGGAGAGGAGAAAAATGATTAAAAAACGTATTTTGATCGTGCTTTCTTCGCTGGTTCTTGCAGGGATTGCCGTGTTTCTGTTCTGTTCCAATCAGGGAAGTTTTACGGGCAGCTGTGTTAAAAACCCGGACGCCTATTTGCTGGACATTAAGAAGATGAACGGAACTGATCTGCACACACTTGAGCTGCGCGAGGGGGACGTCCTTCAAATCCAATTCGAAACAGATAAAGGCGATCTGTACATGGAGATTAAAGCGCCGGACGGGACAACCATTTACCGTGGGAACGGGAAAGAAACCACTGAGTTTACGCTGAACATCCGGGAAAGCGGCGTCTACACGATTGTTGTGGAAGCCCGTCATGCAAAAGGAACCATTCATGTTCAACTGATAAGGAGAGAAATAACATGAAAGATCGTTTTGAAATAGGGTGACCGCAATCCCACTGGCTTTAGACGGTGGGTTAAGGTCGCCAAAAGTAGATTTTTGTGTTACACTATCGGTATGGGAACATGGAAATCAAAAAACAGACACAAGTATTTATTACAATACCATATC